>NZ_CP061722.1:300000-417721 GCF_014764445.1 Pseudarthrobacter sp. BIM B-2242 | reverse complement strand
CGGGCGTTTTATGTGGCCCATGTGCCGGAGGTGGGGGAGCCGGGAGTGGCTCGGTAGTGTCTTCTATGCGGACCGGGGCCCGACGGGGCTACGCGGGGCCGGCAGGGGACGCCGTGGCAACAGGTGCAGGGGCGATCTTCCAGTAGATGACGGTCCTGCCCGTCGGCTTCCACAGGCCCTTGTGGGACTCGATGACCGCTCCGGCTTCGCGCAGCTCGAAGACGCGGCCGGTGACCTGGTTGACGGGGACGCCGAGGTGGTCGGCGATCTGCTGGTTGCAGGCGGCACCCAGCTTGGTGATGGCGCGGCGGACCGCGGTCTGCCGGGCGCTCAGGGGGAGACCCTGGTAGGAGGCGATGCTGGTGGTCTGGACGTTGCTCATGCGCCGCATGTGTACGGCGGCTGTGCCGCAGCTCCACGGAGGGGCCGCGGCACAGAGGTGCCTACGGTGCTGTCTTGGGCGGCGGCTGCGGCGCCTGGGCGTAGCCGCCTTGCCAGAACTGAAGGGGATCGGTGCTGCCGGGGCGCAGCACCATCATGGGTCCGTACAGTGCCAGCACACCGACGAGCATGATGGTGGCAATCAGGAAGGCGATGGTGCGCAGGGGCGACGACAGGGTGCGGTTCTTCTTGGTCACGACCGCCTTCACGCTCATGCCCTGCCCGGATGGACTCCGCTCGGCCTGGGCCGGCACCGAGTGGTACGGCGGCGGCTCGATATTCCTCTTCAGCTTCAGCGGTTCCATGCCACGGTCGTGCCGTGGCGCATGGTGGTCGTGACCTGCGGGAGCGTGGTTGACAGGGCGGAACACCGGTCGGTCACTGAAGGCGTCCACCCGGTTGTGCCGCGAATGTGCCGGCGGCGGGGTGTGCCCCGGCCCGAGCGGTGGCAGCCCAAAGAAATCCAGGTCCGCCGTAGGGCTCAGGGACCCGTGGCCGAGGGGACCGGCCGGAGACAGCGCCGGTGTCTCGTATTTCCTGATGGTCCCGTCCGGATAGACAGTGTCCATGTTGGACCGGCCATCCGGGCGGAGGGTTGTCATCAGGAGCGGCCCGTGCTGGGCCGCGTACCGCCGGAGGGCGTGGATCGCGGTCTGCATGTTGACGCCATGCCCGCCATCGAGCACTTGGCCGCCGATTGTGATTTCGACTGTTCCGTCCGCGTTGATCCACGCCCCGGCAGGAATGAATGTCTCCTGCAGGGCGAGCATGGCTTATGCGGTCTGCAGCGTCTGGAGCTCGTCCAGAGTGCCCCAGTAGGCGTCGCGGACCCGGTGGAGCCAGGAGTTCGCCTCCAGGACCGGGCCGGACATGAATGATCCCTGGTTCGGGAACAGGCCGTTCTTGGCCTGATCCTCGATCTGCGCCCAGAAACCGGCGGCGTCCTCATCAGGCAGTCCTGCGAACTGGACGCCCGCCAGGGTGGCGGCCACGCCAATCGTGTCGCGCAGCTCTTTCGCCCCGGACCGGGCGGTGGGGTCGGTGACTTCCAGGATCATGTCGATCAGGGAGTTGGCGCGCAGGGCCCACTGGGCTTCGGTGAACGGCTCCAGCAGCGACAGCGCTGATTCCAGGGCCCAGTTCGGGTTGCCCTGCAGGTGCAGGTACTGGTCCAGGTCGATGTTGTCCAGGACCTCGTCGGGCGAACCGGCCTGCCAGGCTGCGATGCGGGCGACGTCGGCGGGATCATCGACGTCGATGTCGAGGGTGGAGAGGATGTCCAGCCAGCCTTCCTCTTCGCTGTAGAGCCCGGAGATGGCCAGTTCGAGGCCGACCCGGATGCTCCAGAGTTCGTTGGATTCGACCTCGGGTGCGCCACCTTCACCGGTGGGCAGGCCGGCGTAGCGGTTGGCCAGGCGCGGGGGCAGCCAGAACAGCGGGTGCCACAGCATGGACGGGGTCACTTCGGAGAACTGGCGCGGGCCCGGAGGGGTGGCCATGTACAGCGGCAGCGGCACCGCGGTCAGGCCGTCCAGGACGATGCGGTTCAGGTCGAGGCCGGTGGCTTCCCGCCAGTCGGCGAGGCGCAGGGCGGAGTCCAGTGCGGACTCGGACAGGAGCAGTGTTTCGCCGGGGTCTGTGAGGAAGGGGCGGCGTCGGAGTTCCATGGGTTAGATCCTCTAGTACGTGGGTGGTGGCCTCTGGCACCCATCATGCGTAGATTCTGGGCCTACAGCTCAACATTGGGCGGAAAATTTGTGCCGGCACCCCGGAATATCCCCGTGACGGGCTGTCGGGGCAGGTCTACGCATAGAAGAGGGCATGGCCAACAGCTCAAAAAACAAAGGCGACCGCTTCGAGCGGGAGGCAGTCCCGGTCCTGGTAGACCTCCTGCCGGAGTTCGCCCTCCCGAAATCGATGCGGCACCTCGGTGCCGGACGAGCAGAAGACGTCGGGGACCTTTACGTCCTGGCGGACGCCGCCGTACAGGTGAAGGCGTGGAAGGAAATGGGCGCCGGAATCCGCGCGGCTGCCGCCGGCGCCGTCATTCAGGCAGGTCACGGGGACAAGGACATAGCCCTCGGCATGGTCCCTATCCTGGGAGCCCGCAAAGACCAGGTGCGCTGGCTCGCCTGTGTCACCCCGGGCCGCTGGCCGGTCCCTGTTGAACCGGTCGCCGACTTCGCAATGGTCTCCAAAGCCCTCAAGTGGGTCCGCGCCGATGAAGCACCGCACGGGTTCCGCGCCTGGGACCGGCTGGAGCGCATCGGTCTTCTGGCAGGCACCGGGGAGCCGACCCTGATCGCCCCCATCGAGGCGTGGGCAGCGGCCTACCGCCAGGCACACGCGGTTGTCCTCCGTGCTGCGGCATAAGCCTGCGTAGGCGGTAAAGCCAAGACAGAAAAGTCCCCGGCCGGGGTGAGCTGGCCGGGGACTTTTCTGTTGGTGGCTTACCTGAGGCCGATGACGAGCATCTGGCTGGTGCCGGGGATGCAGGTCTGCAGGAACACCGGGGGAGTGCCGCCCAGGACTGCGCGGACGTTGTTCATCGTCCCGCCCTGGGGGACGTTGCCGCGGGCGTAGGCGGTGAACGTGCCGTAGCCCGGAAGGCTCACCGTCTCGCCGACCTGGATGCCGGAGAACCGGCCCCAGCCACCGCAGAAGTCATGCTCGGTGATCGAGACGGACTCTGTGATGGGTGTGAAGTGGACCGGTCCGGCGCAGCGGTCGATGGCCGCCTGTCCGCCGGAGCCCGTGACGTAGATGGTGCGCACGGCAGGGGCGGCAGGAGCCGGCGCGGGAGCAGGTGCTGCGGCAGGGGCTGGGGCGGCCGGCGCAGGAGCTGCTGCGCGTGGTGCTGACGGTGCCGGAGCGGCCGCGGGGGCAGCCGGGACGGTGACCATCACGGTGACCGGCGGGCCGCTGAGCTTCAGGACCTGGCCCGGGAAGATCAGCGAGGACGTGTTCAGTCCGTTGGCGGCCAGCATCTCCATGAAGTTGACCCCGAACCGGGAGGCGATGGACCCCACCGTGTCGCCGGGGGCGACGGTGTACTCATTGCTGACCGGTGCAGGCGCAGGGGCCTCCGCCGGCGGTGCCGGTGCTTCAGCTGGCGCCGGTGCAGGGGCTTCCTCCGGAGCGGGGGCCGGGTCTGCGGGTGGCGCAGGTGAAGGCGCCGGTGCTTCCTCGGCCGGCTCGGTGGCCGCTGCCTCCTCGACTGACTCCTCGGCTGCCGGTGAAGGAGCCTGGGTCTCCGCCGTGATGCTGGTTGTGAATGATGCAGCCTGGGGCGCCAGGACGGCGCCGAACGCGGCCGGTGCGCCGGCCAGGAGGGCGAGGGCGCCTGCGGTGACGATGAGCCTGGTCCGGTTGGCGGTAAGGAAGGTCCCGAGCCGCGGTGGCTTCTTCTCTTCGGGCGGCGGCGGGGTGAACGAATCGGTCATGATGTCCTTCGGGTGCTGGATGGTCATGCCCGCGCACGGGTGCGCGCGGAGACTGGGCAGTCCCAACGGGTCATGCGCAGAAATTCAAGGGACGGGCCGTTAGCGGTGACGTTTCTTGCCTGTGCCGCACACAGGGGAAGAAGAAGCACCCAAAATCAAGGAGGCGTCATGCCCACCAAGCCCGTCCACAAGCCCGCCGGCATCCCCGAAGGCGGCCAGTTCGCGGCCACCGCCCACTCGGACGAGGTGCCGTCCCTGGCGGCCAAACCTGTCCGCCCCGCAGAGACGCTCCGGCGCCTGCGCGGGCACAACTTCTACCCCTCCGCCAGGGAAATGGAGAAGTGGCCGCCGATCTACACCAACGATTCGATCGACCTGCCCGACCAGCCGATCGTTGCGCATTACTTCCAGGGCGGCGCCGACTGGTGGGTCACCGAATACGACCCCGAGAGGAACCAGGTCTTCGGATTCGCCCAGCTGGCGGGCCACGGCCGTGGCGAGTGGGGTTATTCCAGCCTCACGGAAATCGAGCAGCTCCGCGGCCAGTTCGGCCTGCCGATCGAGCGAGAGCTGGACTTCAAGCCCGGTACCCTCGCCAAGGAGTGCATCCCCCAGTACGTCGCTGAAGAGGCGGAGAGGAAGGCCGAAGAGGAGGCCAACGCAGCATCCTCGGCCGCCCTGGCCGCTGCTGCCGAAAAGTCCGCCGGCCAGGCGGCTGCGGAGCCGGTGGTTGAGGACGACGATGAACGGGACTTCGACTGGCCCGAGGACGAGGGTGACCCGCTCAGCCCCGAGGACCGCGCCCAGTGGGACAGCCACCACCGCTTCGCCTACAACTACGCGGCCAGTGTCCTCGGAACAAAAGGGTTCGAGAGCCGCGACCAAGCAGAGCGGTTCGCCGGCTTCGCAGCCAACGCCTACATGGACTCGGGCTGGGACGGGATGATGGACATCCACGGTGTCGTCGATGACTGGCACGCCCAGGAATATCCCAACGGCTAAGCCAGAGCGGAAGACCCCGGCAGCATGGAGCTGCCGGGGTCTTTCTGTGTCTACCGTGGCCGGAGAGCCGTGCCGGCGCAGCCGCACACATGGGTCCCACATCGTCCACCGACCCGAGGAACCACATGCCAACAGCTGCCCAGCACCACATCGTCACGGCCGAAACGATCGTCCTGGATCCCCTGCAGGACAGCGATGACGCCTACCGGTCCGCGACGGAGTACGTCGCCGCGCTTCCGCAACCGCTGGCAGGACACGCAGCAACCCTGCAGGGCACCTTCCAGCACAAGCTCGGGCTGCTCCCCGGACTCACCGGCCCGCGCGAAGTCCAGGAGAAGGACTACCTGCGAAAGAAGCTTGTCGGCATCGCCCTGCAGATCGGATTCCTGGTCAGCGACCTCAAGCGGGACTGGCGCAACTAGGCCCCGCATCAACCGGTCCTGACACCGTTTGATACCGGGCAGCGCCCACCCCTTCGCCGTACACATACCGCCCATGGAAACGACGACCGCCGGACTGGACTTCACCGCCATCGACTTCGAGGCAGCCAACTCCAACCGCGCCTCCGCCTGCGCCGTGGGTCTCGCCGTGGTCCGGGGAGGAATCATCACGCACACCAGGTCGTGGCTCATTTCGCCGCACACCGGCGTGGACTCCTTTGACCCCTACGCCGTAAGGATCCACGGCATCGACGGCGCCACGGTGGCCGGGGCACCCTCGCTGGAGGACTCCATGCACACCCTCGCCGGCATCCTGGGTGACGATCCCATCCTGGCCCACAACATCGGCTACGACGCCGGGGTGCTCCGCCGGTCGTTCGAGATCGCAGGACTCCCGCAGCCGACCAATGAATTCCGCTGCACAGAGAAGCTCGCCCGCGCCGCCCTGGGGCTGCCGAAAAACAAGCTGGGAGACGTGGCAGAACACCTGGACCTGCCCGGGTTCGCCTCCCACAACGCCGGTGACGATGCGCTCACCTGCGCCCGGATCGCGCTGGCCATTGCCCGGCGCCGGAACGCCGGCACCATCACCGGGCTGTACAAGGGCCTGGGCATCGCCTGAGCGCCCCGCCTTCTACGCCGCACACAGGAAGTCATGAGCACACTCACCGCTCCCGCAGCTCCAGCCATCGGGACCCAGTTCACCAGCCATTCAACCGGCCGGACCTGGCACGTCAGCAGCATCGGCGCCACGGGCGTCATCGGACTGACCGAGGAATACTACGGCGCGGACTGCGAACGCAGGTCCTACATGACCGCCGACGAGCTGGCAGCCGACTACATCCCTGGCTGATGTCGAACCTGTGTCAGGAGCGGGGCTATTCCGCGGGAAGGCAGGTTTGGCCGGACTTGTTGGGATCTACCTTCACAGGGGTAACGCCGAAGTTCCTGATGTCCATGACCCAGGGCGATTCTCTTGTGCCACCGGTGTTCCGGACTGCGGCCCACTTGCCGTCAGCTATTCGCACCAAACGGCCAAAACTGCAGGTGCTCCCCAATAGTCCGTCTTTGACCTGGCCTTTCGCCGGCCGTCCGAGCCGTTCCTCGTCCGCCTTGTCTTCAAGCCCAAAGGGTTTGCGACTTGCAGACACCCAATACACATAAACGCCGCCGCTCCACAGAGACTTCTGTGCGGGATCGTAGGTGACGTCGCCGCTGAGGGTCTCGACCCCGATAGCTTTCAGCTCCTGGGCGGCGGCGGCCTTTATTTCAGGTGTGGTGATTTTGGGGCTTTGATAATTACCGTCTGCCCAGGTCTTGTAAGTAACATGGCCCATTTCAGCAATTTCTGCGTCGCTGAGTCCTGAGAGATCCGTGGTGATGCTGTTCAGGAACGCTGAGGCTGCCTGGAGGGAGCCTGTGGCGTCTGCGGATTGAGGGGCTGCTGGCTCCCCTTGCCCCGTCGCTGTCGCTGTCGCTGTCGACCCGGGGGCAGGAACTGCGCTTTGGCTTTGAGTCGCTGCGGATGAGCCAGGTTCTACAGCGGTGCATCCCGTGGATGCGAGGACCGAAGCCAGAGCCAGGACCAAAGCGCCTGCTCGCCAGGCCGACGTCGTACCCATCAATGAAGCTCCGTTCCCCCACTCCGGCAGTCGGACTGCCGAAACATAGTGCTTGTGAGTGACATCAAATCACAGCACGGCGGAAACCCGGGGCAATATCTTCTAGATGTCATCCCTGTGAACATGCGAGGTGCATGGGAAGCCGGTGCGAGCATGCCGGACACATACGCTCCATGAGTGAATCACCACGTCCCGCCCCGCGCCCAGGTGTTCGGACCGGCATCCCACTGCCCGTCTCAGCTGAAACCGCGGCAACTCCTGAGCTGCGTATCCCGGTCGGGATCGGCTTCACCTACCGGGAGAAGGCCACGGGCGACCTGTGGACCATCTCCGCGCTGCGTGCCAGCCGGGCGGTGATCCTCACGCGCAACGAAACCGGAGAATACCGGGACCGTGTGGACGTCGACACCACCCTGCCCGACGACTACGAGCATGTCGGCTGCGACCACGACAACTACTGCTGCACGATCCACCGGCACCACACCTCGCCGATGCACCGAGGCTGCATGCTCCGCTGAATCTGCGCCGGTGGCGCCCGGCATCGGCCAGCGGCGGCTAATTGGCGGACGGACCTCCGGCGCGCAGGAACCGCACAATCGCTTCGGCTTCGGGGCCGCCCACGGCCCGCGTGATGGCCTCACCGAGTTCACCCCAGGTCACCGGGGTCCAGGACTCGATGGCGGCCTGCTGCTTGGGGTAAGCCTCGGCGTAGCCGGGGATCCTCGCGGCGTCGCCGGGGTGCAGTCCCTTGAGACCCCACGGGCCCAGGCCTTCCACTGCGCGTTTTCCTTCGCCCAGCCAAATGAACTTCACCTTCTCGTCCAGGCTCAGGCGTCCATCGATGCACCCGTGCAGGTAGCAGATCACCTGGTTGGAGTATGGGAGGTGACCGTCCTGGTGGCGGTCTTCTTCCCCGACAAACCCGCAGTAGCCATTGCCGGCGTTCACCCAGGCACCGTACTTCGCCTCGACGGCCGCCACCGGGTGCCAGTGGAGGCCGCCGGCAACTGGGTCCTTGTCGTCATTGCGTCCCACGACCACCAGGTCGATAGTCCTGCGCGTGGACATCGTGGAGTCACTGCGGAACTCTCCGCCGGAGATGATCTGGAGTTCCGTCGTGAACGCCGCTCCTGCCGCCGTGCAGAAGAACCGGACAACCGCCTGCTCCAATGATCCAGTGAACATCGTCATGAACGTGGTCACCTGCGATTCCAGGGCGGGCTTGCCCACGCCGTTCAGGATCTCGTTGAAGCGTTTGTGCTTTCCGCGGTGCTTGTGCGCCGCGGCAGGATGCAGAAGGTCCAGGTCGATCAGGTGGGAGATGGTGATGATGCTGTCACTCATGGTGTCCTTCCGGGGTTGGCGTGCAGGGTCAGAGCCACATGATGCTGCCACCGGCGCGCGGTTCGTAGCGCTTGCCGACAAGGCTGTGTGCGAAGAGCTGGTCCTCGTCGGAGGCGGTCTCCGGGAAGTCCTTCTCCAGGCTGCGGACTTCGCCAGTGAGGCGTCCGAGGAGTTCGAGCTCGAACCGGGACTTGCGGGGATCGCCGGACGGGACGGCCTTGACGACCTTGGTGACACCGGTGATGAGCCCTCCGATTCCGACCAGCAGATAACCGGCATCCACGATGCGCGCCGCGCCGGCACCGGTCCAGTCGCCGCGCTGGGCGTTCAGCCAGTCTGAGTTGCTCAGGTGCGGGGCATCGCCCCACCAGGTCCGCCAGCCGTCGGTGCTCCGCTCGGCGGGTGCCGTCTGGATCAGGGGAAGCTTACCGCCGGCAGTGACGAGATCGGCTGTCCGAACAGGCTTCAACGACTCGACAGTGAGGTCGGCCAGGTAGCCGGCAGCCCGGAGTTTAGTCACGTTGGCGCGGGATGTGAGCAAGTAGCCGGCGGCGGCATTGGGGGAGAGCTCCTCCTCAATGACCGGATCTGCGGGGGTTAGGGTGATGCTCGGCGTTGCCATGGGTTCTCTTTCGTCCGGTCTATTGGGTGCTTTCTAAGCATATTCAAATAATTGTAAATGTGTCAATGATTCGAGCGTGAGGATGCACGATCCAAAAACACCCCTCGAAGGCCATAGCAACCCTGCAGCCTGGGACCGCTCTGACCCACGGTGTCCGGCCGTCGGGACCTACGACGCATAGAAGCAGGGCAGGACTTACCGAACAGCGGTGGTCATGGACCGGGACGGTGGACTGTTGGCGAAGCTGATTTACTTCTCCTCCACCTCCAACAACACCCACCGGTTCGTGGAAAAGCTCGGCCTGGACTGTGTCCGACTGCCGGTGCACACCCGCGATGAGACCCACCTCGCCACCGAACCCTTCGTCCTGGTTGTCCCCACCTATGGTGGCGGCAATGACGGGGGAGCGGTCCCGAAACAGGTCGTGAAGTTCCTCAACGTCGAAGCAAACCGCAACCTCATCCGTGGGGTTATCGCGGCCGGCAACACCAACTTCGGCGACGCCTTCTGCCTGGCGGGAGACATCATCGCGGCCAAGTGCCGCACACAACTGCTGTACCGAGTAGAACTCATGGGCACCCCTGAAGACGTGGAGCGTGTCCGCACTGGATTGGAGATATTTTGGAAACGAACACCCTCGCGCCAGAGCGCGTGAGCAAGGACGACCTCCTGCCGGAGGCATACAAGGGCCTTGGCTATCACGAGCTGAACGCCATGCTGAACCTCTACGGCGCTGATGGGAAGATGCAGTTCGGCGCCGACCGCGAGGCTGCCCGCCAGTACTTCAAGCAGCACGTGAACATGAACACCGTGTACTTCCACGACCTGGAAGAGAAGCTCGACTACCTGGTGAAGAACGAGTACTACGACCCGGCGGTGCTGGCTAAGTACTCCGATGACTTCATCAAAAGGCTCGTCAAGCACGTCTACGGGAAGAAGTTTCGCTTCGAGACCTTCCTGGGTGCCTTCAAGTTCTACACCTCCTACACGCTGAAGACGTTCGACGGCAAGCGTTTCCTGGAGCGCTATGAGGACCGCGTCTTCATGGTCGCCCTCGGCCTGGGTGACGGCAACGAAGAGCAGGCCTGGAAGATCGCCGACGAGATCGTCGAGGGCCGTTTCCAGCCGGCCACCCCGACGTTCCTGAACTCGGGCAAGAAGCAGCGCGGCGAGCTGGTCTCCTGCTTCCTGCTCCGCATCGAAGACAACATGGAATCGATCGGCCGCTCCATCAACTCCGCCCTGCAGCTGTCCAAGCGCGGCGGCGGCGTGGCCTTTGCCCTGACCAACGTCCGTGAGACCGGTGCGCCGATCAAGCAGATCGAGAACCAGTCCTCCGGCGTCATCCCCGTGATGAAGCTCCTCGAAGACAGCTTCTCCTACGCCAACCAGCTCGGTGCCCGCCAGGGAGCCGGCGCGGTGTACCTGCACGCGCACCACCCGGACATCTTCAGGTTCCTGGACACCAAGCGCGAGAACGCTGACGAGAAGATCCGCATCAAGACCCTCTCCCTCGGCGTCGTCATCCCGGACATCACGTTCGAGTTGGCCAAGAAGGGTGAGGACATGTACCTCTTCTCGCCCTACGACGTCGAGAAGGTCTACGGCATCCCGTTCTCGGACATCAACGTGACCGAGAAGTACCACGAGATGGTCGACGACGCGCGGATCAAGAAGACCAAGATCAACGCCCGTGAGTTCTTCCAGACCATCGCGGAGATCCAGTTCGAATCCGGCTACCCGTACATCATGTTCGAGGACACGGTGAACAAGGCCAACCCGATCGAGGGCAAGATCATCATGAGCAACCTCTGCTCGGAGATCCTGCAGGTGTCCACCCCGACGACCTACAACGAGAACCTCAACTATGAGGTCGACGGCATCGGCAAGGACATCTCCTGCAACCTGGGCTCGATGAACATCGCCAAGGCAATGGACGGCGGCGACCTGGGCACCACCGTCGAGATCGCTATCCGCGCCCTCACCGCAGTCTCGGACCAGTCCGACATCCGCGCCGTGGAATCCATTGCCAAGGGCAACCGCATGTCCCACGCCATCGGCCTGGGCCAGATGAACCTGCACGGGTTCCTCGCCCGGGAGCGGATCCACTACGGTTCGGATGAGTCCCTCGACTTCTTCGGCTCCTACATGGCCGCCGTCGCCTTCCACGCCATCCGCGCCTCCAACTTGCTCGCCAAGGAACGCGGCACCACATTCGAAGGGTTCGAGCGCTCCAAGTACGCCAGCGGCGAGTTCTTCGACAAGTACGTCACCAAGTCCTGGCTGCCCAAGACGGCCGGCGGCACCGAGCTCTTCACCAAGTTCGGAATCACGCTGCCGACCATCCAGGACTGGGAGGCCCTCAAGGCCTCGGTCATGGAGCACGGCATCTACAACCAGAACCTGCAGGCCGTGCCGCCGACGGGCTCGATCTCCTACATCAACAACTCCACCTCCTCGATCCACCCGGTGGCGTCCAAGATCGAGATCCGCAAGGAAGGCAAGATCGGCCGCGTCTACTACCCGGCCCCGTACCTGACGGACGAGAACCAGGACTACTACCAGGACGCGTACGAGATCGGCTACGAGAAGATCATCGACATGTACGCCGTGGCCACCGAGCACGTGGACCAGGGCCTGTCGCTGACGCTGTTCTTCAAGGACACCGCCACCACCCGCGACATCAACAAGGCCCAGATCTACGCCTGGCGCAAGGGCATCAAGACCATCTACTACATCCGGCTCCGCCAGCTCGCGCTGGAAGGAACTCAGGTGGAGGGCTGTGTTTCTTGTCAACTTTAATCGGTTGATGTCCTGATGGAAGCCCCGGTGACTGCACGGTCACCGGGGCTTTCTGCTGCCTGCCGCTCCCGGGTCTACGCATGCTCAGTGCCAGACACCGACCCGAGGAGCCCCATGAACGCCGACGAAATGCTGGACCAGCCCGCCACCGAACAGCCCGTCAAAAAGAAGAAGTCACTGGTCGCCAAGATCGCCCTGACCGTGGGGCTGCTGGTGGTTGCCCTGCTGGCCGCAGGCGGAATCACCGTCGGGGTCATCTACGCCAACGGCGGCCCGGAGGCCCTGCTCTCCGCAGCCTCCAAGATGCCCATCCCTGACTCGGCCCGTGAGCCGGCGTTCAACCAGGCAGTGAAAAGCGCCGGCGGCGAGTACACCGCCGGCCGGCCAGAGTCTGAGGTCGTCGCCGAGGCCCGGGCGCTGTGCGCACGTCTCGATGCAGGGGAGTCCATCCAGGACGTCGCCATGGACGCCAGCACCGGCGTCAACGACCTGAAGGGCTTTGGCACCGTAATGGGCACCGGAATCGTCATGTTCTGCCCGTCCCACACCGACGAAATGAAGCAGTTCCTCACCGACATCGGCCAGGCCGACCAGGCCCCGTAGGCCCTACCCGAGCTGAAGACACTCTCGCAGGACAGAAAAGCACCCCGCCGGCATGAGCTGGCGGGGTGCTTTGTCGTGACGCTGGGTCGGCTACGGGGCCGGGACAGCGCCGGGCTGCAGGGCGTTCAGCTGGTCCGCGGCGGTCACCACGCTGGCCTGCGCCACGGTGGCTTCCTGGACTGCGGCAGCGGCGGCAGCAGCCGTGGTGGTGGCAGTGACGAGGGCCGTGTCGGCGGCAACTTGGGCCGGGCCGATCTTGGCAGCCTCGGCCTCAGTGGTGGCCGTGGCCTCTGCCAGGGTTACGGTCGCCGTGGTGACCGCGGTCTGGGCAGCGGCGTCAGCAGCCGAAGCGGCGTTCCAGGTGGCGCTGGCGGCATTGAAGTCGCTCATCGCCTGGTTCGCCACTGCCGCGGCATCCGCTGCTGCCTGCACTGCGGCGGCGTTGGCTGCGGTCGCCTCGGACAGTGCTTCAGCGGTAGCGTCCACGTTGTCGTACGCGACGTTGAGGGCCGCATCAGCGGTGGCCTCAGTGAACTCATCGGCGCTCAGCTGGGTCTGAGCAGCTGTGGCGTCCGCGGCGGCCTGTGTCGCAGCGGCGTCTGCTGCTTCGCGCTCGGCCGTTGCGGCGTCAACCGCAGCTTGAGCGGAGTCGACATCGGACTGGACCGGCGGCGTGGCTGACTGCGCATCGGCCAGCGTCTGGTTGGCCGTGTCGAGAGCGATCTGGGCGTTCGTGGCAGCTGTTGCGGCAGCAGCCTGCTTGGCCGCAGCATCGTCGTAGGCAGCCTGGGATGCGGCAGTGGCCGAGGCTGCAGCTTCCCAGGCAGCGGCGGCATCGGCCTGTGCGGCCAGTGCTGCGTCAGCGTTCAGCTGGGCTGTTGCCAGGGGTACCAGCGTGGCCTTGGCGGCCTGCTGGGCGAAGTAGGCTGCCTGCTGTGCCGGACCGATCTTCTGGGAGGCCTCGTTGTAGGCGGCGGTCGCCGCTGCGAGATCTCGGGCGGTGGCGCCCTGCGCTACCGTGAGTGCGTCCAGGTTGGCTTTGGCCGCGTGCTGTGCAGCCAGTGCGGCCGCGTAGGGGCCGTTGGCGTCTGCTGCGGCCTTGTCGGCTGCCTCGTAGGCTGCCTGTGCTTCGGCGGCGGCCTGTGCCGTGGAGGTGACCTTGGCGTTGGCAGCGTCAAGGGCCGAGACTGCACGGTCGTAGGTGGTGCGGGCGTTGGTGAGAGCCTGCTGCTTTGCGGCTGCGTCCTTGGCCGCTGCATCGGCGGCGGCCTTCTCTGCCTGGGCTGCGGCTGCCGCGCGGGCGGCGGCATCAGCGTTCAGGGCGTCCTGGACAGCCTTTTCGATGGCGGCACGCTGGGCGTCCGTGGTGGTGACACTGGAGTAGACCGGGGCCGCAGCCGGGGCCGAGTAGAAGACCGTCGTGGTCCGGGTCGGAGCGTACGACGGAGTGTATGACGGGGCCGGTGCCGGGTAGGTCAGGTTCTCATCCGGGATGGCAGCAGGGCCGTCCACAGGCGCCTCTTCGTCCACGGGCGGCTTGTCCGTGCCCTCACCCTCATGCGCCGGAGGCGTTGGGATCTCTTCGCCGCCGTCTGAAGGAGCCTCGGGGGCCTTGGTAGGCGATACCGTCGGAGTGCTCGTCGGGGACGACGTCGGCTTCGGTGCCGAGCTCACCGATGGGGATGGGGTGCAGGCAGACAGGGCGAATGCCGACAGGGCGGCGACGGACAGGACCGCTACGGCGGACCGTTTCTTGCTGGGTTGGGGCTGGCCCATGGATGAACTCCTCGAGGGATACGAGCTGGCGCGGCAAAGGCGCGGACGCTGAAACGCGAACAGCACCGAGCATGCGTAGATAACCGCCGGATAGGTCATCGACCGCCGCGGGGGAGCGGGATCTGCGGCTCCGCACACATGGAGCCACATGAACGCTTACGACAACCAGCTCCACGCGGCCCTCAGCCGCCTGGCTGATGCCAACCCGATGTTCGACTTCGCCGCAGCTGACGACGGCGCCCGCTACCGCCAGCTGAAAACCTGGTGGGGCAGGCCGCTTGCAGAAGACCTTCGCCACGGCCACGACGTCTCCGGTCCCATCACGGCCGCCGGCAAATTCACGGACCGCCAGGGCGTTCTCCTGTCCTTCCTCCAGCGACCCCTCCGCGCAGAACGCAGCGGCGACTGGACGATCACCGCCGAACCGGCCGAGGACGAGAGCCTGCAGCTGACCCTCACCGGGTACGGCTTCACCGTGTCCGCGCTCATCCAGGAGACCGGCGGCAATGTCACCACCGCCGGGATCAGTGCAGCCTCAAACGTCTCGGACCCAACCTGGCCGACGCGGATGCTGTTCCGCAACACCTTCCTGGAAGCCCCGGCCGGCGACCTCATCGACGCCCTGGCCCTGGCTGCGGCGTTCAGCCAGTCCCCGTTCGCACGGCTCGCCAACGAGATCCGGCGCACAGGCGTCGAATCGATGGACGCCCTGAACATCGAGATCTACCTTGACTGGGCCACCCTCCAGGCACTTCCCGTCGGTGACCTTGACCAGATCGCCTCCGCGGCCGGCCTTGACGAAGACCAGGTCGAGAAAGAACTGAACAGCGTGCTGCGCCGCGCCGTCGAACTGGGCCTTGCCACGCCTGCCATCCGGAAGATCGCCACCGCGGCCCCGCTGCCTGCGGACGTTCCCACGGCCGGCGGCGGCACAGTCCTCCCCGAGGGGCACCCGGCCCGATCCGTGCTGGACTCCTTGGGCATCGACCTGTCCGGCACCCAGGTCATCGGGGTCGGTCCGGGCAGCAGCTACGGCATCGGAATTGGCGTCGGCGCCGACGGCAGCCTGTCCGTCACCGACCTGCCGTCAGTGGGCGTCCCCGCAGCAGCGGTCAGCCCGGAGGAGGAGTTCGCGGCCTCTGTCGCGGACATGCTGGGCATCTCCAGGGACGAGCTGCAGAACATCCTCGACCAAGGCTAGGCGCGGGCAAGCAGGACGCCCGTGCCGTACCCATCCCCGCCGCACACAGAACTGCGTAGGCCGCCCGTCAGGACCCCGGCCGCATAGATACCACCAGAGACACCCTTCTGAAGCGGGTCGCCTGAACGGCGGCCCGCCCTTCAGGACCCGAAACACCGATCAGGAAGAAACACCCATGGGAACCCTCAAGCTCGTCGAACAATCCCACGCCATCAACTGGAACCGCATCCAGGACGACAAGGACGTGGACGTCTGGAACCGCCTGGTCAACAACTTCTGGCTGCCGGAGAAGATCCCCCTGTCCAACGACGTGCAGTCCTGGGCAACCCTGACGCCCGAAGAGCAGCTGCTGACTATGCGCGTCTTCACCGGCCTGACCCTCCTGGACACCATCCAGGGCACCGTCGGCGCAGTCTCCCTGATCCCGGACGCCATCACCCCGCACGAGGCCGCGGTCTACACGAACATCGCCTTCATGGAGTCCGTCCACGCCAAGTCTTACTCCTCGATCTTCTCCACGCTCTGCTCCACCAAGGAGATCGACGAAGCGTTCCGTTGGTCCGTCGAGAACGAGCACCTTCAGAAGAAGGCGCAGATCGTCATGGACTACTACCAGGGCGACGACCCGCTCAAGCGCAAGGTCGCCTCCACCCTGCTCGAAGGCTTCCTCTTCTACTCCGGCTTCTACCTGCCGATGTACTGGTCCTCGCGCGCCAAGCTCACGAACACCGCTGACCTGATCCGCCTCATCATCAAGGACGAGGCCGTCCACGGCTACTACATCGGCTACAAGTTCCAGAAGGGTCTGGAAAACGAATCCGAGGCCCGCAAGGCGGAGCTGAAGGAGTACACGTACGACCTGCTCGACGAGCTCTACGAGAACGAAGTCCAGTACACCCACTCGCTCTACGACGGTGTCGGTCTGGCCGAGGACGTGAAGAAGTTCCTGCACTACAACGCCAACAAGGCGCTGATGAACCTCGGCTACGAGCCCATGTTCGCCGCGAACACCACCAACGTGAACCCGGCGATCCTCTCGGCCTTGTCGCCCAACGCAGACGAGAACCACGACTTTTTCAGCGGTAGCGGGAGCAGCTACAAAATCGCTGCCGCGGTCGATACCGAAGACGACGACTGGAACTTCTAAGCGCTGTGAAATCGGAGGCTAATTGGCGGTTTGACGACTAGTTGGCGATTTCGTCCTAAGTAGTTGGCGAAAACTGGCCTAGGTGGCGATCAGCACCGTTCGAAGCTCCCGTCACGAAGCAGCAGCATTCCTGAAAGCGTGCATGCATGCATGACTGAACCGCGTGCGAGTCCTCTCGCTGAGGGCCAGTATGCGGACAGGAGGACACCCAGGGGCGGCCGGAGATCCGGCCGCCCCTTAGTGCAACACCGACCACGGAGAACTAGATGACTCTGACTGACTCCAAGACCGAGCCCCTGGACCCCTGGGATGCGATTACCGCCCCGGAGAAGAGGAGGTTTCTGCCCAGCCGTCTCGGCCTTCAAGGCGCGAAGCGACCACAAGCCGTCATGGCCGCGGCGGCAGCTGTCCTGCTCGCATCCGGCATCAGCACCGGCGCCACCTGGCTGTGTCTGGAAGTGGCACGCCACGATGCCGGCTCTGCCCTGCAAACGGCCGTGACAACGGCCCAGCGGCAGGTGGACCTGGCACCCAAGATGGTCACCGCGCTGCGCAATGACCCGCCCCTGGAGCAGGAGACGATCAACGAGGTGGTTCTGGCACGGAACGCGCTGGACGTCCATGACCCCGGTGCTGACGGCAGCGGCGAGATGTTCAGCAAATACGCCGATGCAGACCTGGCGATCTCCACGTCACTGGAACACCTGGTGGCCAGGGCGCAGGAGCACCCGGCGCTGGTCGCCTCGCCGGACTTCACCGCCCTCGTCCAGCAGCTCAACGACATGACACCCGGTATCGACGAGGCAAACGCCGATTACAACAAGGCAGCCCAGCGCTACAACAGCTTCAGGGAATCCTTCCCCGGAAACCTCCTCGCACCCCTGCTCGGCCACGGAGAGCCCTTCGGTTACCTGGACGGCCCGTAACCGGTAAAGCACGCTGCCGTACACATTGGCTGCATGAGCACCGCAACAGTTCCCGCCCCCACCAACGACGACGCCTTCGCGGCCCTGCGCGAGTTGCTCATGGGGCCGGATGCCGCACCGGCGCCGGTAAGGACCATGTGGTCTGTCAGCTGCACCGGGCCTGGGGTTCGGATCTTCATGTCAGCTTTCCGCGCAGCCGAGTTCATCGTCGATGAGAGCCGGCGGCGGGTGAAAGCCCGCAACCCGGAGTCACTGACCGTGCAGCGGCTCGACGGCGGCATGCAGGCGGACTGGGACGCAAGCGCCAACGTGGCCGACGTTTTCACCGCAACCCGGTGGCTGCGGCGCTGCACCAACGACGCCTACGCCGTGAAATGGCTGCTGCGCGACGAAGTCGTCGAGGTTGTCCGGGCCATCCTCGTCAGTGACGACTAGTACCTGGCCTGCCGGGCAGGGGAGGATCCCGGTCCGCACACATAAGCCTGAGCAGACCTTTCCCCGACCTACGGAGACACCCATGACCTACAGCCAGGCAAAGCGCGCAGAATACCCGGACCAGGATGAGGCGTCCCTGCTGGCAGAGTTCACCGCCGAGCTGCTGGCCCGCCGCAAATTCGCAGAGACTGGCCATCCCGGCACGACCTTCGATGACTGGATCGGCAGCGATGACGCGACACGGCAGGAGCGGATGGAGAAATTCCGTGCACACGCAAATAGCTTGGCGGCCCTCGGAATGCTCTCCTGGCCCACGATCGAAACCCCTGACGTCGGGTGGGCTGTTGAGGGGCCAGGGCAAATCCGAGGCATGAAGGCCGCGCCGGCACTGGACTGGGTCCAGCCGTTTGGCCGCAACGCCAAGCGGGCGATCACCTATTTCCGGGCCTGCCGCACCACTGGCCAGCCGTGCAGGCTCTCCTGGGCCTTCTCGACACGGAAGAACGGTCTGAGCCTTGGCTGAAACCACGCAGCAAGCCGGCCACCCCGTGCTGGACTGGCTCATCGCTGACTACAAAGCCGCAGCGTCACGGCGCCGGGACAGAGGCCTGGACGAAGTCCGGCGCTACCTGGAGATCGCGGCACTGGAGCCCACCGAGGAGCTCGCCCATGAGCGGACCACCGCTCTCGAAGAGGAGTCCGCCAGAAGATATTCCGAGGCCTGCAGGGTGAAGCCGCCCCGCTGGAACCTTCCCGCCAGGCTCCGCGCCGCCCTCACCATCAGGCGTCTCGCCAACGACCTGTCGGCCGCCCACCACGCCGATCGAATGTACTGGCTCGTACACCGGAATCACCGCCAGGCTGTCCGGGACCGCCAACGCGCAGACCTTCAGAGCCACAGGGCTCACTGGGCCGTGGACAGCCACATCCTTTCCTGCTCCTGCGGGAACACGACCGACTACATCGCCCATATCGCTGCCCTGCTCGGCACCGACGAAGAAGCCGCCCGGGAGGTCCTGCTGGATTTCCACGAGAACTTCGAGACCAACGCCGGGATGTGCGGTGGTTGCGAAACCTGCTCCGGCTCCTCTGCCGCCGTGCGATGCCTGATTTGCGGACACGCGGACGACCCATGCCTGACCTACTACGTGGCTGCCGGCCGCGGCCCGACCGACGAAGGACCATCATGAACGAGAACTGCAGGGCCACTGTCACAGGGATGGGAGTGGGCACCGCTAAGGCGGCACACGGAACCTCCCAACACCATGAGGCAAGCGGAGTGAACCGTGGCTGAGACGACGGGACGTGTCGAGGAAGACTCCTACGACCGAGGACATGAGCTCTACCGTAAGAGGCTCCAACGATGGCGTCGCCTGGAATTCACCGGTGGAACGGCCTTCGGCTTCGGAGTCGCCGCGGTGTGCGCACCGTTCAACCCGTACACCTATGGGCTGGAAGGGGCCGCCCTGATCGCGACCATGCTCATTGGCGTTGTGCTCCTGGCCGCAGGTGCGCCTGTCTTTGGAGTCGCAAAGTCCAGGATCCGCCGGAACAAGCTGGACGACTTCGTGTACCGGATTGCGGTCCACTTCATGAGCGAGATGGGCATTGACCAGCCGGAGAAAGTGCTCGACCAGAACCCGCGCTACCTCGAAGCCTTTGAAGAAGTCAGGTCGGCAGTCACAGCAGTTGAAGCATCGAACGCCGGCATCCGAAAAGGATCAATGTCTTTGACACCGCGTTCCCGCCGGATCGGCTCCCTCGTACTGCGCGATGAACGGTCCCTCGGGCTTACCCCGCAACTGGTGTCCCTCATCAAGGACCAGATGATCCTCGACTATGACCTACTGGCCGCACGACTGGATGGAATCTGATGCCTCCCCGCCTGCTCATCACCGGGTCCCGCACTTGGGTGGACCGCAAAGTCATCCACAAAGCCCTGCGCGACTGGTGGGACTCCACCGGCAGGGACCCAGAGGCGGTGCTGGTATCCGGCGGCTGCCCCAGGGGTGCTGACCGGATCTGCGAGGAAATCTGGACCAGGAACAAGCTCAAGGTGGAGAGACACCCTGCGCAGTGGAAGAGGCCCGACGGCACGGTGGACAAGCGCGCCGGCTTCACACGTAACGCGGCCATGGTCGACACAGGCCCGGACCACCTCATCGCCTTCATCATGGACGGCTCCAACGGCGCCACCCACACCCTGAACTACGCCAGGAAGAAGGGCATCCCCGTCACCGTGCATGAGGACAGCACGTAACCGGGGCGTGGAGACTAATCGCGGTCACCGCACACATGGGGTCAAGAAGCCCGGGAATCGACCCGCGGCATAGACACTGCAGGAGTATCCCCGTGACAGCGCCAACCACCGGCACCGCCCGCCCCGACGCTGCTTCCGGCCCCCGCAGGCGCACCTGGTGGGAATCGCTCGCCTGCACGGCTGCCTACGTTGAGGCCAACGGAAAGAACCCTGCACAGACGAATCCCGACCCGGAGGTCGCCCGGCTGGCGTTCTGGCTTCGGGACCAGCGGAGGAACACAACACCACAGCGCCAGGCGGCCCTGGATGCCGCTGTTCCCGGCTGGCGGGGCAGCCACCCCGGTCACCGGGCCTGGGAGGACTCCCTTCAGGAGTTGCGGGCCTTTGTCACCTCACACGGCAGGCTTCCCCGCTGGAGCGCGGCTGATGACGAGATGAGGCTTCGGAACTGGTTGAACGACCAGCGCCGCCGAGCCGACAACGAGCAGCGTGCCCGGCTGGATGAGGTCTGCAAGAACTGGGACGAGCCCGCCTACCCGTTCGAGGCCCAGTTCGATGCACTGAAAGCATTCCATGCCGCCAACGGCAGGCTCCCGCGCCCCGCCGACAAAGGCGAAGCCAGGGCGCTGGGCCTGTGGCTGAGCAATCAGCGCCAGACCGCCTCACCGGAGCGCCGGGCTGTTTTGGACGCCGAGTTCCCGGGCTGGCACGTCACCCTTGAATCACAGTGGGAATCCACCCTGTCAGCGTATGCGGCGTTCCTGGGCAATCGCGGACGTCATCCCCGTGGCCAGGCGGCCGGCGCCGACGCCGAGGAAGTCAGCCTTTCCCGCTGGATACAGAAGCAGCGTGCCAACGCAACAGGTGACCGGGCAAAGCGGCTGGACGCGGCAGCACCAGGATGGCGTGGAAAGTCCCGGGCGGCCGCCTAGAACCTGCGTGATTCCGGCCATGCCGCACACAGGGAGGCGTGACTACAACACTGCTTGCCGCCCCCTTGGTGATCCCCGAGTCCCTGCGCCGCAACATCGCATACTTCAGGGGCGACGCCGCCGACGCCTGGCTGGCTGACGCCCTGGATCTCGCCCAGCGGCTCGCCGATTCCTGGCACGTCGCACCAGAGACCATCCTCGAAGGCGGGGCCATGTCCCTGTGCATGCTGTGCAGACTGGAGGACGGGTCTGCGGCTGTACTGAAGATCCCGGAAAGCCGCGGCGCCGGGACAGCAGAGTCGTCTGCCCTGCAAATGTGGAGCAAAAGCGCCCCCGACGTCCTGGCCACCGATCAACGCTCCGGTGCCTTCCTGATGGAGTTCATTACGGCCACCGGGACGCAGCCCAACGAGGAAGACATCGCCGGGCTCCTGGACAGGCTGCACGTGCCCACGACGCCACGGCTACACCCGCTGGACGACGTCCTGCAGGCCAGGATTGGGGCTGCCGCCGCACGGTTCACCGGACTGGCGCCCGAGACCGGGGCCCTTCAGGACGCAGCTGCCGTCATCGCCGCCCTCCAACGGACCGCCCAGCCGACGACGGTCCACGGGGATTTCCAGGCTAAGAACGTCATCCACACGGCCACCGGAGCCCTGGCCATCGACCCCCTGCCGGCAGCCGGCGACCCCTACTCCGACCTTGGACTCTGGATCGGGACCGGCTCAGGAGGGCCGCGCAGCGCCGCCATCTGGCACTACAGCGAAGCCGCAGCCGATCCCCGGCGCCTTCTCGCCTGGGCCTGGGCGCTGACCGTCCTGGAGTTCCGTCACGGTCGGGGGCGGAGGGACGCCCGTGAGTTCATCGAGGGAAACCGGCACATTGCTGCGGACTTCGGAGCACGTGACAGCCCCGTCAGGGCCTTGGCCGCATAGAAAACCCTAGATGTACCGCAGGCGGGCACTGCCCGCCCTGCATACAGTCCACCGAAAGGCCTAACCATGTCACGCCACCGCAACGGCAACGTCGTCCTTGAACCGCCGCCCGTTCACGCCCTGACGGCCGAGGAGGCCCAGGGGCACATGCGCCAGCTGTCCATCTGTGTCAGCGAGGCAAAGTTCGCCACCACCTCGTCCGTCACCGCCCACTGCTGGCGCAACGAGTTGATGACCCGCGAATACGCCGAAGAGCTCTACCGTCTGGTCACCAACGACTACGGAGTGCCCCGCCTGCGCGTCATTGACCCGACGCCTGACGCAGCCGCCTACCTGTTCGAAGCGGCTCGTGCTGCCGGGAAGCCGGAAAGCGTGGAGGTGCGGATCTCGGACGCAAGCGGCCGGACGTCGCACGCCCGGTTCGCCACCCTCGGGGAGTACCTGGCCGCAGCCTCCTGACGGCTGGCCAGAGGGGCCGCGGCCACTAACGAGCAAAGCAGCTGCATGGCGTGTGTTGTCATCACCCCTGTCTCTGGATTGCGCCATCATTGGAGAACTGCCAGAAGACGGACGGCGCCCGCCAGGGCTTCAGAGATGAAGGAACGATGACGCATAACAACGAATCCGGCCAGGTACTCCTGGCCGCTGACGATTCAATGTCCAGCCCGGAGGAGAACGAGTTTGCTCTCCGGTGCCCGGAATGTGGCGAGGCCACCGGCCTGCACATCGATGGGGTTGTGGTCGAAAACGCCGGCGGCCAGCGGGTCCAGGTGGAAGCCGACGGTGAAGACAGCGGTGCCCGCCTCGACGTTCGGCTGGAGACCGGTCAACCTCATGATGGGCGCCGGCACAAGTTCACGTTGACTGGCTCATGCGAGCACTGCGGAGGGAGCTTCAGCCTCGGTTTCAAGCAGCACAAGGGGACGACGTTCTTTTCGAAGACCTTCACTCCCTAAGCCTGGCCGCCCCAGGGTGGTGACGTTTTTCACCGCTGTCGTACACATGGGGTTCAAGCCGGGGAACCGGCCATCCGAAGAACGGGGAAAGCGCGCCCCGGAGGACGGACAGGTAGGCGGATCGGCATCCGTCCCCCTGGTCCTTGATTGGAACCCCCTGAGACGGGGCCCGGAATCGATTACCGGCAATGGACAAAGGGCCCGAGACCGTGGCCTCCGGAACTAGCCGACGGATGAGCAGGGCGGAGCCGAGAGCGTGAACGAGTCGCTACCGGTCCTCGCGGGCCGGGCGGGTTCAACCCCCGACGGGCAACGTCCTGCAACATAACGGAGCCGGGAAGATACGTCTTCCCGGCTCTTCTTGTTGCCGGCACCATGCCGTTGTTCCATTCCTTCCCCCATGCCGTACACATGGTCATTGACCCGGACGCCCTACCGACAGGAAAACCGCAATGACCAACTACAGCCGTAAGGACCTCGAAGCCATCATCGCCGAGCACTTCGGAATCCCAGCCACTGACCCGCGCGTGGCCACGGTGTATGCCGACATGGTTTTCGACACTGGCCGTTACTCAGACGACCCCACCGAACACTTCGACTTGATGATGAATACCCCGGGCATCATTGCCACCGACATCATTGCCGACGGGGTGCGTCAGTGGCTGGCAGGCCGAACCCTCAGCTGAAACATCCCGCCCCGCTCTGCAGAAGGACATTACGTTGGCAAGCATCAGTCACTACGCCGTGCTGGACATCAGCCCGGACGCCGCACCCGAGGACGTCAAGAGGGCCTACCGCTCCATGGCGGGCAAGACCCACCCGGACCGCGGCGGGATGACCCACATGTTCCGGATGGTCCAGGAGGCCTACGAGACGCTGTCCGACCCGGACCTGCGTGCCGCCTACGACAGGGAAATGGGCTTCGCCCCGGTCCCGGACGCTCCCGCCGCCCGGTATGACGAGGGCGGCTATGAGGACGCGGGCCACGACGAGCAGGATGACGCGCCGGCGTACGAGGACGAGGCCCCGGTTCCGCAGCGAAAGAGGCTCCGGCCGGCCATGATCGTCTGGGCTGCCGTGGTCGCCGCTGTCGGCGCCTACTTTGTGTTCCAGTGCGTCGGGCTCCTGGCACTCACCCAGCCCAAGACGCCGTACAGGCTGTACACCGCCAATGGCACCCCGGCCGTCGTCTACTTCGTCCTGTGGGCCGTCGGGGCCCTAGCGGCAGTCTTTGCCGACACCTGGTTCCGGACCGTAAGGGCACCCCTGGCGTGCGCCGTTCTCGCTGGCGCCTTTGCCCTGGTCACCGCAACCGGCACGTTTCCCGTCTGGACTCTCGCCCTGGGCACGGGGCTGGCACTGACCCTGGTGATTGCTCTTCCACTGCAGATCCTCCGGGCCGACAATTATCGGAAGTGATATAATCGGGCGTGGCTGGTTTCGATGACGCAAAGCACCCCCGCGGGGACAGCCCAGAGAACCGTGGTCAGTTTTCCGCTGCCAGGCATGCGGAACCGGAAGTCGCCCTGCGCGCCCGCCCTGATCTGCAGCCGGATCTCGCCGAGGTCCTGGAATCCGCTGCCAAACTTCAGCAGCTCGTCCCCGACGCCGTCCTCGTCGGAGGCAGCGCGGCTGCCCTCTATACCGGCCATCGCGCCTCCTACGATCATGACCGCGTCCTTGCCGGGCTCCGCGACAGCTTCGAGGTAGTCCTGGACGCCGTCGAATCCGACGACGGGTGGGCCACCAACCGGGTGACCCCGGGGAAGATCATCCTCGGCGAGCTGGGCGGGATCGAGACCGGGCTGCGGCAGCTGATTCGCCTGCGGCCACTTGAAGTGACCAACGTGATGCTCGCATCCGGGGCCGACGTCCGGGTGCCAACGCCTGACGAGACACTCAGGATCAAGGCCTTCCTGATCACCCGCCGAAACCAGACACGCGACTACCTCGACGTCGCCGCCCTGGCTGACGGCATAGGCATCGATCAGGCAGCCGGCGTCCTGGCCCGCATGGATGACTACTACGCCGACCAAAACGCCGACGGTGCTGCGGTGGCCAGCCAGGTCGTACGGCAGCTCGCCAACCCGGCACCCAAGGACTCCAGAACCACCACCCAGCTGCCCCGCTACAAGGGGCTCGCCGAGCGGTGGCACGACTGGAACGAAACGGTCCTGACCTGCCGCGCCCTGGCGGCAGCCATCGTGGAAGGAGAGAACGATGCTGAAGTTCCGCAACCTTGACGTCGACCCATCCGACCCCGTGGAGGACTGGGGTTTCGAAGGGCTGCTGGCTGCTGTTGAACGCGGAGATGTAAGGGACTGGCGCCGGATCAGCCAGGCGCTGCGGCACGATCCCCGGGGCAAGGTCGCCGAAGAGCTCCGCGAGGTCCTCGACGCCGTCGAGAACCCGGCGATGGCCAACCTCTTCACTGACCTGCTGGACCGGGCCGTGGCCACATCAGACTCCGCCGAGAGAGCAGCGGTCGCCACCGAGCTGAAAGATTCACTGGCACGCAGCGGCTTGAGCCGGGCAGAATTCGCACGACGCCTTGGGACATCCCAATCCCGGCTTTCCACCTACCTCACCGGAAAAGTCACCCCCTCTGCGGTGATCCTGCTGCGCGCCCGCAGACTCGCCCGGCCCTAAGAGGAGCCCGCGCCCGCAGCCGCCGGGGAGGGCAACGGATCGGCCCGTACACATGTGGCCCATGACTACCCCTGACATGGCCCTGCCCACCCGCATCGCGGACCGGACAGCAGCAGCTGTGAAGAACCTCAGCACTGACCAGCTCCACGACATTCTGATCGCCTCCACCCAGCGCTCCGGACGGGTCCTTCCCGTTCTCTGGGAGACAGTCCGTGCAGCCGACCCGGTCCTCGTACAGACCCTTGATGACCTGCACGAGAAAGAAGCGCCGGTTGACATGCCGCGCTTCGAAGCCCTGCGGGAGCTGCACGAGCGAAACCTCAACGCCGCGGTGAAAACCCGCGCCGGACGGATGGCCGCCCTGCAGGCTGTGGCAGGCATCGTCATGGCACCGGCTTCGGCCATCGCAGCCATCGCCGGGGCCCTCAGCTTCAATATCGCGGTCTCGGGCGTCGTCATCGGTGCATACCTGCTGTTCCGTGCCTTCCAGGCAGCGCGCAAGCTGACCGACGAAATTCCGACCCGGATGTTCGGCGACGCGGGCCTTGCCGCATCCCTGGTCTGGGACACCGCCGTGGACGCAGCCGCGTCGGCGGCCCTGCGGCACCGTGAAGGCGAAGAGGGCTTGACCTCAGATCTGCTGGACGCACTGTCCTCCACCTGGACCGGCGCCGGCCTTCCCCTGGACCTGCTGGTTCCCGAGGTAGACAAGGCAATAGACGCCGAAGCCAAGGCACCCCAGCTGGCAGCGGCTTGAACACCACCGGAGGAAGCACCATGACAAACATCCAGATTGCCCGGGTCATCGAACTGAAGCCCACCCGGCTGGCCGACGGGCTCCCCGAGGAACGCTGCGTCCGCACCGAGGAAGCGCGGGCAGCCCTGCCCGCCGGAACCATCACCATCGGCGCCGACGACTGCTGCGCGGTCGCCACTGGCGACGGCACCTTCACCGACACCGGGCTGGCCGGGTCATTCCCGGCGGACGAGAGCGTCGTCCTGCCCGCCTACATCGTCGCCGGGCCCGGCCTTCCGGCGCTGATCCCCGGGCAGAACACGGTGCTGCACAGCCAGCACGAGGCAGACCAGGCACGGGACGAGTTTTACGCCGTCGACGCCAACGGAGCCCTGTTCTCCTGGTGGAGCGACGAGGAATCGTCTGGCACCTTCCGATGGGTCACCGCCGGACAATCCGAGCCAGCGCAACCAGCCTTCCCGGTGATCGCCTGGTGCTGACCTTGCCGCCATGGCGGTGACGCGGGCGGATCTTTCTACGCATGCCTTCCTCGGGGGACCACACACCTAGGAGGACACCATGCATCAACCATCCCGCCGCTCAGCCCTTGTGGGTCTGGGTCTTGGCGCGGCCAGCGTTTTCAGCGGCGCCGCGTCAGCCAGCGCTGCCCCCAAGCCCAGGCCGGGTAAAACGACAACCCCAAGTCCGGCCCCTGCGCCGGCACACCCGCTGCGCTTCGGCCTGACCAACCTGGGCGGGCCCCTGGCCAGCAGGGAACTCGACAGCGCCGCCAGCCTTGCGGGAGAAAAGCCCGTTCTGATCCAGTTCTTCAAGGACTTCCAGCAGGCACCCCCGGTCAGCGAGCTGGATGCCGTGGTCGCCCGTGGGGCCACCCCGATCCTGACCTGGGAGCCCTGGGCTGCAGGGGCCGGAGTTAGCCAGCCCGCCTACTCGCTGGCCGCCATCGCCGCCGGCGCCCACGACGGCTACCTGCGCAGCTGGGGGAGTGCCCTTGCCAGCTGGGGCAAGCCCGTGATGCTCCGCTTTGCCCACGAAATGAACGGCGACTGGTACCCGTGGAGCGAAGCCGTCAACGGCAACAGTTCGGGAGACTACGTGCTCGCCTGGCGGCACGTCCACGACGTCCTTGTGGCCCAGGGCGCCACCAATGTGCGCTGGCTTTGGGCGATCAACGCCGGTGGCCCCGTGGACATCGCAGGTCTCTACCCGGGCAGCGGCTACGTCGATGTGCTCGGCATCGACGGCTACAACTGGGGCACTGTCGGCTCTTCCTGGGGCAGCACATGGACCCCAGCCATCGGGGTCTTCGGGCGGTGGCTGGACGCGCTGCGTGCCCTGGCGCCCGGCAAGGAAATCGTCGTCACCGAAACGGCCTGCACCGAACTGGGCGGCTCCAAGGCGGACTGGATCCGCGACGCCGTCGCCTACCTGGACGCACAGCCAGATGTGACGGGCTTGGTCTGGTTCAACCTGAACAAGGAAACGGACTGGCGGTTCAACAGCTCTTCGTCCGCGGCGACAGCCTTTACGACGGCCCTGTCCGCCCGCGAGTAACAGGGGCAGAACCCGGAACGCCAAAAGGCGGCGGAAGGTCAGCCTCCCGCCGCCTTTTGCTGGGTTACTTGCTGGCGACGGCTGCCTTCAGCTTGGAGCCGGCGGTCAGCTTGACGCTGTGGCCTGCTGCGATCTGGATGGTCTCGCCGGTCTGCGGGTTTCGGCCGGTGCGTGCTGCACGGTCGGTGCGCTCGACGGCGAGCCAGCCCGGGATGGTGATCTTCTCACCTGCGGCGACAGAAGTTTCGAAAACCTCGAACAGGCTGTCGAGGATCTTGTTGACGTCGGTCTTCGCGGCGCCCGCCTTGCCGGCAACCTGATCGATGAGTTCAGAGCGGTTCATAGCCATGGGTAACTCCTCCTGTTTGGGGTTCTGTCCTGACGGAACCTACCACCAGCACAGGGGCCACTTTCTGCCTGCCACGCCGTGAGGGTCCGTATTGACAGGCCACGGAGGGCTTTTGGGACATGACGGTGACTGCTCACGCCCGTGCCGCACACATCAGCTGTGAACCCGATGAAGGCTGCCCTGTAACAGGCCGCCTCTGCACTTGGGTGCCCCCTGAGTGAAAGCCACGAATTGAAAAAGCGAACCCTCGGCATCACCCTGGCCGGTCTTCTGCTGGCCAGCGCCGGCGCTGCTGTACCAGCGATGTCCACACCCGCCGCAGCCACCCCGCCACCAACGCCGGTCCACACCCTCGGCCTTCCCGAAGGCGAACAGCGGTACATCGTGAAATACAGCGACGACGTCAACGCCGAGGCAGAGTCCAGGGCAATGGAGGAGAAGGGGCTCGACGTCAAAGAGACCATCACCCACGCCATGAAGGCGTCTGCCGTCGTCGCCACCCCGGGTGAGATCGAATCCATCAAGGCGGCAGGCAATGTGGCCTCAGTCGAGATCGACACCCCGGTTTCAGTCTCCGGTGCCACCTCCATCTGGGGCCTGGACCGCGTCGACCAGCGATCGGGAAGAGACGGACAGTTCAGCATCGGCGACGAAGGCGCTGGAGTGAACATCTACGTGGTCGACAGCGGGCTGAACATGTCCCACACGGAATTCGCCGGCCGCGTGCCGGCCACCTGGTGGAACGTCCATGACGGCCGCGGAGTCAGCGACTGCGCCGGACACGGCACCCACGTAGCGGGAACCGCTGCAGGCACAACCTACGGCGTGGCCAAGAAAGCCAGCATCATCCCGGTCCGGGTGCTCGACTGCTCCGGCTTCGGCTGGTCATCAACGGTCATGGCCGGTATCGACTGGGCAATCTCCCACCACGTCGCCGGTCAGCCGGCCGTCCTGAACTTGAGTGTCGGAGGCTTCACCAACGCCTCCTTCGACCAGACCGTGCAAAGCGCAGTCAACGATGGAATCACCGTCGTGGCCGCAGCAGGCAACGACGGCGTGGACGCCTGCTGGTCATCCCCTGCCAGGGTTTCCTCCGCGATCACCGTCGCGGCAACGAACATTTACGATGCCCAGACGTCCTGGTCGAACTACGGTTCCTGCGTGGATATTCAGGCCCCCGGGGCGTCGATCAGGTCGGCCTGGACGAATGCCCCGACCGGCTACAACACCCTGGACGGCACCTCGATGGCGGCTCCCCACGTTTCCGGGGCGGCGGCGATCCTGCTCTCCCGCGACCGCTCCCTTTCCCCCGGACAGGTCCACCAGTCAATGATCAACAACGCCACGACCGGCGTCGTCGGCGCCAACAAGGGATGGACCCCCAACCGGTTCCTCTTCATCCCCGCCCTGGTGTACACCCACCCCTCCTGCGCGAACCTCAAGCTGGGGGACGGCTGGACCGGAGTGGGCACGCACTGTGGCCTGCGGGGATCGGCGCTCTCTGCCCCCTCTTCGGCCGAAGGCGCTGTAGCTGGGGTCGAAAGCCCCGGGTACGCCACAGCCGCGGGGGCTGACACCACAGTGCCCGCTGAGCCTGCCGAGGCTCCGCAGCGGGTGGAAGCCGCCTCACTGGCCCCGGCAGCAGAAGCAGCGCCCACACCGACGGACACGCCGCCAGCCGCGCAACCGGTGGAGCCCATCGCCCCCGCTGAGCCAGTACAGAGCGATGTGGCCCAGCCAGCCGGGGACGAAGCGCCTCCCGTACAGGTCCAGGCACCAGCCATGGGAGCCGCGGAGCCGGAAGCGCGCGCCGTTGAGGTTGCAGCACCAGGTGTAGAGGCCGCGGCCTCCAAGCGTGCGCCGGAAACCCCCGCGGCGACCGCTCCCGGCTGGATCATCGGTGTCCTGATCCCGGCCGCCCTGGTCCTCGCCTCGGGAGCCACGATCTACGGGGCACGGAGGCTGAAATCAGCCAGGTCAGCCGGCTAGGACAGCTTCAACCGCCTGCGCTCCATCCGCACAGCGGAGAAAGAGGACATCATGCTCGAATTCATCGGCCACCTCGTTAGTTCGCTACTTAGTGGCGGAACCGATGTCGACGTCAAGGCCACGCCGAGGCAGTGCGTCAAGCACGCGCTCCGGATCTCCCGGAGTCGGCGTCCGCTGACGCCGGAGCAGCATGAGTTTGCGGCCGCCTGGCTCCGGCACGCGCTCAACCATCTGAAAGACCTCAAGCTCGAGTCGAAAGAGATGGCCATCCGCATTGCCCTGCTGAAGGTGGAGCACGCGTCCGTCGTGCTGCGGATGACCTGAAGCCGGAGGGCCCTTGCGCGGGGTTGCCGGGCCGGCGGAGATGGAAGGGGAGCTTTCCGTACACATACCGCCCGGCAACCGCCGCACACATTCCGGTTGCATCAACCAGAGAAAGAGGAAGGCACGCCACGTGCAGGAGAGCAAAGAAACACGCCGCGAAGCAGCGCGGATGGCCGACGGGAAGTTCGGCGCCCAGCTGCACGCCGAGCCGGAAGTACAGCTGCCCGTGCGGAGTAGTACCCGCAGCCGCAAGTCCGCGGCGGTGGTCCTTGGAATCTCCGGCATCCTCGCCAGCGCCGTCCTCACCGGCTGCACGCCAGGCGGCGACGTGATCGACGCTGACTACGCCCAGGTCTGCCAAGAGAAAACCACCCAGCAAAGGGTCGAGGACGACAAATGTTCCGACCAGGGCCGCTCCAGCGGACACTACGGCTGGTACTTCCTGCATATGGGCAACAGCGGATCCACCACCGCCCGCAGCGTACCTGCTGTCGGCGCCCCGCTGACCGGCGGTGCCACCTCCATCCCCCAGGGCGCGACGTCCAAGAGCGGCGTCACGTCGAAGGGCTCGACAGCAGTGTCCCGTGGCGGCTTCGGCGGAACCGCCAAGGGCGGAAGCGGAAGCTGACCATGAAACGCATACTCTCCACACCCCGCCCGGACTGGTCCGCGAAAATCGAATCCCAAGGCCTGATGTTCTCCACGACCATCATGGAGGACGGCTCCCAGATCGACTACTGGCATGAGGGCGCCTACTACGAATTCACCATGCCTGAAGTCGAAATGCTCGAAGGCGTCACCGAGGAACTCCACACGATGTGCATCGAGGCGGCCAAGTACATGGCCACCGGCGCCCTGGGAGACCTCGGCATCGGCCGCGAGGCACTGGCCCTGGCCGCACGCTCCCTCCAAAACAGTGAGCCGCATGTCTACGGACGCTTCGACTTCGCCTACGACGGCATCAACCCGCCCAAGATGCTCGAATACAACGCAGACACCCCGACCGGGCTCATCGAGGCATCCATCGCCCAGTGGCACTGGCTGCAGGACGTCAAGCCCGAGTCGGACCAGTGGAACGGCATCCACGAGGCGCTGATCCGCTCCTGGGCCAAGTACAAGGCCAACACCGGCCTCACCACCCTGCACGTCGCGCACACCGAAGTCGAAACCTCGGGCGAGGACTGGCTGACGGCCGCCTACCTCCGCGACACAGCCGATCAAGGGGGCTGGGACACCGTCGGAATTAACATGTCTGACATCGGCTGGGATGCCGACCGCAAGGTCTTCGTCGGGCTGGACGACGAGCCCATCGAGGCCATGTTCAAGCTCTACCCGTGGGAAATGATGATGAAGGAGCCGTTCGGAAAGTGCGTCTCCGACCATCCGGATGCGCTGCGCTGGATCGAGCCGGCCTGGAAGATGTTCCTCTCCAACAAGGCCCTCCTGGCCGCGCTGTGGCACCTGTACCCGGACCACCCGAACCTGCTGCCCGCCTACATCGACGGCCCTCACGACATGAAGGAATGGGTTGCCAAGCCGCTGCACGGCCGCGAAGGCGACAACATCGTCATCCACGCTGAAGGCATCGACATCGTCCAGCCCGGCGACTACGGCGCCGAAGGCTGGTGCTACCAGGCCTGGTACCCGCTGCCCGACTTCGACGGAAACCGGCCGGTGCTGGGCGCGTGGGTCGTCGACGGGGAATCCGTCGGCGTCGGCATCCGCGAATCCGACGGTCCCATCACCGACTACTATTGCCGTTTTGTCCCCAACACCATTGACGCACCCGCGCCGGAACTGAGCACCCTGTGACCACCAGAACGACCCCTCGCCCCGTCGGCGCCAAGGGGCTGTCCAAAGACGACATCTCCCTATGGGGGAGTACGGCGATCGGGCTGTCCTCCACGGCCCCGGTCTATTCGCTGACCGCGACCCTTGGCCTGATGGCCGTGGCGGTCGGAACCCACATGCCGGCAGCCTTCCTGCTGGCGTTCGTCCCGATGCTGTTCACTGCCATCGCCTACAAAGAGCTCAACGCCAAGGACCCCGACTGCGGTACCACGTTCACCTGGGCCTCCAAAGCGTTCGGGAAGTTCACCGGCTGGATGGGCGGCTGGGGCATGGCCGTCGCCGGCATCGTCGTGCTCGCCAACCTGGCCCAGATCGCCGGCAAGTACCTCTGGCTGCTCATCGACCAGAACCTCGCCGAGAACCTCTGGCTCACCACCGCCACCGGCGTCGCCTTCATCGCAGCCATGACCTGGGTGAACTACCGCGGCATCGACATCGGCGAGAAGATGCAGCAGCTCTTCGTGTGGATCCAGTACGGGGCGCTGGCTGCGTTCGTCGCGTTCGCCGTGGGCAGCCTTGCCAGCGGCGGTGCCCCGTCCGCCGAACCCTTCTCCTGGGACTGGTTCAACCCCTTCACAGTCACCGACTTCACCGCTTTCACCCAGGCGATCCTGCTGGGCCTGTTCGTCTACTGGGGATGGGACACCTGCCTGGCCCTGAACGAGGAGACGAAGAACCCGACCAAGAACCCTGGCCGGGCCGCCATCCTGTCCTCCGTGCTGCTGCTTGCCACCTACGTCGGGGTCACCGTGGTCGCCATGATGGTCGCCGGGACCGGGTCTGAAGGCACCGGGCTGGCCAACGAGGAGAACACCGATGACGTCCTGTACGCCCTCGCCGAGTCCGTGATGGGTGATTGGTCCTGGCTGGTCATCGTCGCCGTCCTGATCTCAGCCGTGTCCTCCACGCAGACAACGATTCTGCCGACCGCCCGCGGAACCCTGTCCATGGCTGTCCACGGCGCGCTGCCGGACCGGTTCGGGAAGGTGCACGCCAAGTACTTGACCCCGACGTTCTCCACGGTTCTGATGGGTGTGGTGGCCGCCGCCTACTACGTCGGCATGACGGCGATCAGTGCCGACCTGCTCACTGACTCTATCGCTGCCATAGGCCTTTACATCGCCTTCTACTACGGCCTCACCGGCTTCGCCTGCGCCTGGCTGTTCCGTAAGACCCTCACCGAATCCGCACGCAACCTTTGGATGCGCGGCATCCTGCCGCTGGCCGGCGGCATCATGATGACCATCGCATTCATCGTCTCGGCCATCGACATGATCCGCCCCGACTACGGAGAAACCGCGGTCGCCGACATCGGCGGGACCTTCCTCATCGGCGTGGGCTCCCTGGCTCTTGGTGCCGTGCTGATGATGGCCTGGTACGCCACCGCCGGCAAGCGCGCAGCTGGCGTCAGCGCCGGTACTGATCTCACCGAAGCCAGATAAACGGACACCCAGCAGCCCCGGCCGCGAACGGCCGGGGCTGTTCTGCGTTCATGGGGAGGGCGCCGCAGGATTCCGCACACATGGCTTTCCGTAAACAAGCCGGTGACGCGGAGGCCGCGGCACGAACCAGAAAGCCCTGACATGAAGCTCAGCATTCCGCAGGACCCAGCAAAGAAGGCGGTCGCTCTCAGCCGCTACTCCGAGACCAGCGAAATCCCGATGGTCGTCGTCTCGCTCGTTTTCCTGGGCGCCTACACCTGGCAGGTCGTCGCAGATCCAGCCGGGACCGAGCACCTGGTCACAGAGCTCGTGATGTTCCTGACCTGGGCGGTGTTTCTGGCCGACTTCATCATCACCATGGCACTCACGGAGAAGCGGAAACGCTGGAGCCTCATGAACCTGGTCAATTTTGCGGTGGTGGTGCTTCCGGTCTTCAGGACGCTGCGCCTGCTCCGGGTGGTGTCGCTGCTTCGTGTCCTGAACCGGGCGACAAGCCTGGCCTTCGGGCAGCGCATCATGTCCTACGTCGTCAGCTCGTCCATGCTGCTCACTTACACCGGAGCGCTGGCTGTTCTTGACGCCGAACGCGACGCCGACAACGCGAATATCCTGAACTTCGGCGACGCCCTCTGGTGGGCTTTCGTCACCATCACCACCATCGGGTTCGGTGACCGCTTCCCGGTGACAGCTGAGGGCCGTCTGATCGCCGTCGGGCTGGCCGTTGCCGGCATCAGCCTTATCGGTCTGGTCACCGTCACCATGGGCACCTGGGTGATGGCGACCCTCCAGAAGATCCGCACCGAAGAGCTCGCCGAAGAGGAAAGCGACGACCTCCAGCTGGAGCTCATCAAAGTCCGCGCGCGGGGAGAAGAGCTGGCGCTGGAGTTGAACCGGAACATCGAACGCGAATCCGAGCTGGAGGGAATCCTGTCAGGCCGCGAGGCCAGCGACGTGCCCTCCCAGCCGTGACGGTCGCTGGGCCCGATCAGCTTCGTGCGGGCCGTACCCTTTTGTGTGCCTGGTGGGCCAGGCCGACCTGCTGTGCCCAGAACGGGTCTTCCGGCATGGCCGGGTTGTAGAGGCCCTTGTCCGCGGCCAGGGTGAAGAAGCCCTTGCCCGGGTGGTTCACACCGCTGAGCTTCACCAGCGAGGTGAGCATGTACGGGTTCTCCTCGTCCCAGTCGAGGTTGTGGATCCGCACCAGCAGCTGGCTGATGTCCGCGCGGCCCCGGTCCGTGGAAAGGTCGAAGGCGGGCAGGCCAGTTGCCTCGGCAAGCTCCGTGTTGAACTCTCCGTAGTCGATCAGGTTTTCCCGGCGGGCCACGCCCTGCAGGATGCGCCGGCCCTCTGCGGCGAGTTCTTTCCAGTCTGATTCGCTGCGCTCTGCCACGTTGCCCCCTCGTCGGTTTGATCGAAGCCTAGCAGCGCAGGTGAGGGCGAGACTGGTCAGCCGGCGAGGGAGGCCCAGGCGCCGCGGGCGCGCGGGATGTCCTGTGCCGGACCGTTGATGGCTAGGTCGGGGTCATTGGAAATACCCCACCATTGGTCGGAGCCCGACAGGATCACACCGGCTGCCAGCCTTCCCCGGTAGCCCGCCGTGGTGGGTGCTGCCTTCAGCCCGAGCATCCAGTTCACCCGTGCCGTTTCCGTCGTCGGAACGGATGCCGCTGTGTCGAGCAGCTCGGCAGCCGACTCACTTCCATCCGACCTGCAGAGAGCGCGCAGCCCGTCCTCCAGACCGGCTGCGAAGTCGTCACCCTCAGCGGTGCCGTACCCGGCCGCGGCATCCTGCCATCGCCGGAACGAGTCCAGGCTGTCCTTGCCAGCAACTCCGCGGGACAGCGGACCGTCCACCACGGATCCTGCGGCAGTCTCGGCGTACCGCGAGGTGCCGAATACCCAGGAACCCGGGCGCGACTCCGGCAGACCCCAATACCTGGCATCGAACCCGGTCGTAAGGGCTGCTTCCGGCTCCCGGTGGGAGACCGCGGTGAACTTTCCCCGGTTGCGCGGGTGCTTGGATTCGTCGAAAGAGCTCATGCCTACCAGTGTGCGGCATCGCCCGGAACGCTTCAGTAGGTGCCGGCCTGATGAGGCGATCAGCATCGTCCGCACACATTCGGGTCGGCAAGCTGCCACCCTGCAGCTCGATACGGACCAGGGCTGGCAGGTTAGCACCTTAGATAGACGGCTAGGGTCTACGGAAGACGCGCACAAATCAGAAAGAGAGGCTACGGCATGGACCCGTACCAAGAGAACCAGCCGCCGTACCCGCAACATCAACCTCAGCAACCTCATCCGCGTCAGCCTCACTACGGCCACTACCAGCAGCAGCCACAGTACGGGCCGCCGCAGGATTGGGGTCCGCCTCAGCCTCCCAAGAAGAGCAAGGTTGGCCTGATCCTCGGAATCGTTGGCGCCTCCATCGTTCTGCTATGCGTCCTTGCGTTTGCAGGATGCTCCGCCTTGGTCAATGAACTCAACGGCGGTGGAGGAAGTCACACCGAGAAGGCTGCGGCAATGATGGCTGCCGCCGACAGCGTGCCCGAGTCCGACTGGGTTTCCACAGGCCGCTCTGATCCGAATTGGGAGAGCGGTTGCGTATCCATTGATACCCACTGCCTCAAGCTTATTGCGGGTTGGTCTGTAGATCATGAGGTCAGCGCCAGCGAGATCGCCAGTAGGCTCGGCCTGGACATGGACCGTACCAAGGTGAGCGGGGACTGCCTCAAGGAAACTCCATATGACGGTAACAGTGCCACGACGGTATGCGTGACTGAAGAGCCTGACGGAACCTACGAGGTCAGCCTCAGCATGACGCGGAAGTAGAACCTTTCACTCAAGTGAAAGTCCGGGTTCATGCAGTACGACAAGCAGGACGTTGAAGAGGTCGGTCACCCTGCTCAGGCTGAGGAACCCTGATCGACGGCCGCACCATCGAAGAGGCCTCCAGCGATGAATGGCGGCGCAACGTCCAGCAGCTCGCTCTCGAGGTGCTCTACGTCTACCGGGCACCACTGCCGGCCTACGACCCGCAAAGGCGCGTAAATGGCAGGATTGCTCAACGAGGATGAAGAGAGGAAAGGACACCATGAGCGCTGAAGGTGACTTGATCGAGGACGCTGCCGGACTTGACGCACTGCCCGAGGGAGCCGTCGTCCTGAGTGCCAGGACCGAAGGAATCGCGGGAAAGCCGCGGCCTTTCGAGAAGATCCTGGACGACTGGAACGTCCCAGGTATCGAGGAGGACTTCGAATCGTCCGAGATCGCCCTGCCGGCGCGGGTACTCTACATCCCGGAGGACTAACCGGGAAGTCCACTCCGCGGCGCCGTACACATAGGGTCCATGACCAGCACCCTGACCCACTACGCCAAAGCCGCACAGCATCTGCCGATGGCCTGGCTGACCCAGTACGAGTTCCCCGCGAAGGACCTTGTCATCAGCTCCTTCCAGGACGCCTTGGCTGAACTGCCCGCGCCCTCCGGCTACGACGACAACGTCGTCCGCTCCGCCCTGGAGTTCATCGTCGCCGGACCGGACCCCCGCAGCGGGACCTTCAGGGCGCAGGCAATCCAGGCCGCAGCCAAACTCCACGACCATGTCACCAAGCTGGCCCTGGTCCCGAGGGTCAAGGCACCCAAGGTCCGCAAAAACTCAGTTCTGCACGGCTACGCAGGCGGGGTCTTCGGCGAATCCTACGGACACCGGCTCGTCACCAAGAAGGGCGACGGCTGGATCGAATACGAGTACATCGACGGCCCCGACCAGGGCGTGACCCGGCGGTACAGGGGCAACATCAAGGACCTCGCCGCGTACCTCGTCCCGGACCACCACTGCGGGGATGACTGCATGATGGGGGAGGGCTGAACCGGCATGGGCGACCCAACTCCTGAAGCAAGGGCCGAGGGACTCATCAGCCGCGGCCTGGCCAACCACCTCCTGCAGCGCGACGTCATCACCCGCATTGGCCCCGATGACCTGTTCCATGAGGGCGAGGCTGACGGTATCGACATCCCCACCTGGGACAAGGCAGTCAACAAGCTCCTTGATGCAGGCCGCATCCTTGCCTACAAGGTCAACGACCTGCCGGACACGCTCCCGCTTGCTGCGGCCCATCAGACCGGTTACACCACCCGGGAACACCTGCTCGGCCTGCTGAAGAAGGCCAACCCGAACCAGGTGGAGGAGATCCGCGACTTCCTGGAGTACGAAGGCGTGGACATCCCCGCCTCGTCCGTCCGGGTGCCGGTGACGGCCGCGCAGAAGAAGCGGATCGACAACGCGGTCCGGAAACTCAACGAAGTCCGCGACGAGGTCGCAGACCGCAATCCTGACAACCGGGTCGCCTGGTATCTGGACGCCTCAGGGAATTTCAACCTGATGGTGGAGCCCGCCGGGCAGATGGAGCCGGACCAGCAGTACATCGCCCACGACATTCGGCTCCGCGCGTCCGGCGCCGGGGACTGGTAAGCGGTGAGGGTATCCCGAAGCGCCGCACACATGGGGTTCAGAGCAGGGCCGGACTAAGAATCCGGCATGGAAGCGCCGGTTAGGAGCCGGCAGGGCTGATGGTGCCGGCAACGGCCCCGGGTTCGATCCCGGGCGGCTCGCGGTCTGGAACGGCGTATGCCGGGCAGGACGATGCAGGACCCGAATATAGCGCTAGGCGGGGCCGGTCGACACCACCTGGCTGCATGCGCCGTTGAACCCGAAGAGTAAAAGCGCGGACACCGGTAAAGACGCGTAATAGGGATAGGGGATTTCAGCGTCACTGCTGACCAGAGCACCACTTAGCGAACCCGGCCATCGGCCAGGTAAAAGGTACGAGAAGTCCTTCTTGTTACTTCCATTGACGCCGATACAGCGTTGCCTGCCAGGGTTCCACCTTTTTCGTCGCACCTTCTGTGCGGCATGAGCCAAGGCCGGCGCCCACCAGGCGCTGGCCTTTCCCACATCCGAGGAGAACTACATGCACGAGCTGGCCCTCATCATCGGGCTGCTGCTGGCCACCGTGATCGCAGTGAGCCTGGGCGATCGGCTGCACCTGCCGTACCCGGTCCTGATGGTTCTGATCGCCCTCGGCATGGCCTTCATCCCGGGCATCCCGGAGCTGCACATCGAGCCTGAACTCATCCTGCCGCTGTTCCTTCCACCGCTGCTGTTCGCCACCGCGAAGAAGACCTCCTGGTCAGTGTTCCGGATCCGCTGGCGGAGCGTCATCCTCCTCGCCATCGGCCTGGTGGTTGTCACTGTCGCTGTCGTGGCCGGCGCCGCCTGGCTGCTGATCCCTGGCATCGGCCTGCCCGCCGCCATCGCCCTGGGTGCCATGGTCGCCCCGCCGGACCCTGTGGCTGTCGAATCGGTCGCCGGACGGGTCCATATGCCCCGGCGGCTGTTGACCGTCCTGCAGAGCGAGGGTCTCTTCAACGACGCCGCCGCCATCGTCATCTTCCAGACGGCCGTTCTCGCAGCAGTGGACGGGCACGACATCGACGGCTGGCTCGCCCTCAAGTTCATCACCGGAGCCGCTATCGCCGTCGTTCTTGGCCTGGCCATGGCCTGGGCCGCGAAGAAGCTCATTGGCTACATCCAGTCCTCCACAGCCCGCAGCGCGGTCACCCTTGTCGTACCCTTCGCCGTGTACATTCTGGCCGAAGAATTTCACGCCTCCGGGGTTATCGCCGTCGTCGTGACGGCCCTCGAAATGAAACGCCGCACCCGTCCCCAGGACGCGGCCGAGCGGATCACCGGCAACGCCTTCTGGGAGGTCGTCGAGCTGCTGGCCACCGGGCTGGCCTTCGGCCTCATCGGACTGGTCAGCCGGACGGTCATCCATGACGTAGGAGACCGGATGCTGCCGATGCTGGGGGTTGCCGGAATCATCTGCGCCGCCGTCGTCATCATCCGGGCTCTGTGGCTCGCGGTGCTGGTGCCCTTCAACCGGCGCCGCAATGACGGCCTGCCGCCCAACGGACCCAAGGATGTCCTGCTGCTTACCTGGTGCGGCATGCGCGGCCTGGCCACCCTTGCACTGGCCCTTGCACTGCCGGAGACCACCGCGGACGGCTCACCGTTCCCTGCCCGGGACCAGATCGTCCTGACCGCCGTCGCCGTTCTGTTCACCACCCTGGTCATCCCCGGAATCACCCTGCCGGCGCTCATGCGGAAGCTGAAGATGCGGGAGTCCCCGGCCGCCGAACACGAAGCTGAAATGGTTTTGGCCCAGCGGGCAGAGGACGCTGCGCTGATCGCCCTGCACAACGCACCGTTCGTCCATGACCTGCCGCACCAGCGCCAGGACGCCATAGAACGCGGCATCAAGCGTCTCAGCGAAGACCTCGTCATCGATGTCGCCCACTCGCCTCTGACCGATGAGGGGAGCCGGCACGACTCCGAGGTGGCCATTCGAACCATCGCCCTGGACGCCGCCCGGCAGGTGATCGTGGAATCCCGCAACGAGCCGGACGTCGACCCCGAGATTGCTGACAGGGTGCTCCGCCGGCTGGACCTGCGGACAGTCCTGATTCAGGAAGCAGGGGAGCGGAGAGAGCTTTTGAAGTCGCCGCACACATAGAGGCCAGAGAAGAAAATCTACCGCTGGGGAGAGGAACCTGGCAGGGCCAATGTGGAACCGCTCCGGCGGTCCGGTTCGATTCCGGGACGGCCCACTCTGGAACGGCGTATGCCGGGCAGGACGATGCAGGACCCCACCAGCGCAAGCGGGGTCCGGTCGAGACCACTCGGCTGCCAGCGCCGTTGAACCTGAAGAGTAAGCGCACGGATCCTAGGAAAGCCGTGTGATAGGGATAGGGAATTTCGGCTACGGCTGACCAGAGACCAAGGACCGTAGCTCAAAGGCAGAGCGGGGGAGTGTTAGCTTCCAACGGTGCATCCGTCGAGGGGTGCCGGTCCGCGCTGAACCGCAAATCTGCTGACTGACGGTTCGTTGCTAGCGGGGGTTGCTCCTCGTTTTTGGCGGCAACACAAATCCATGACAGCGGCGCAGGAGTTGCGTGAGTACCCACGTGCGGTTGGCCTGGTCCCGGCAGGAACAGGCTTCGAAGACCTCACGCTAAATGAATGGCTGCAGGAGAGGCGTCCCGGTGGCGCCCGGTACCGGAAGGTGCTGGCCTTGGCCCGTCTGCCGGCGGGCCGGGGTGGCGGGTTCGAGACCCGTGCCTGCTACGAAGCATCTTCGGGTGCTCTCATGTCCGTGTGTCATTGGAAAGACTGCGCCGGGGTCGTCAACCCCTTAGACAGGCGTGCTGGTGCGAACCCAGTCACGGGCTCGGAAGCTGCGACGACGGTCTGCGGCATATTCCAGGGTGGAGCCATCCATCCCCCGGTGACGGCCGGAAAACAAAAACTGGAGTGCCTTGTAGCTCGATTGGCAGAGCACCGGCGAAGAGCCGGAGGTTTGGGGCCGGGAACCGTAACAGGTCCGGGCAGTGGGATCGGCGGAAGCCGCTTCTCCTGGGTTCGAGTCCCCCTGAGGCAACGGGAAGGCGTCCGTCTCGCACACGCGCCGTCTTCCAAGCAGTCCCCGCTTCTGTCCGGCACGCCCAGGTGTGTGCGTGGGTAGAGAAAGAGTGCCACTTGCGGGATCGGGGACTGCGCAACGCACCCTGTTCCGCTTGGGGACCGCTTCGGCGGGCGGGTTCGACCCCCGTCAGGGCATCTAAGCAAGGAGAACCATGACCACTTCACAGCAGTACCCAGGCTGGACCAAGGACCCCGACGGGCAGTGGCGCAACCCGCGCTACCCGAGGGGCTCCAAGAGCCGGAAAGAGGGCCTGTCGATCGTCTATGACGAGGAGATCAACGGTGCCGTCCTGACCGTCGAGGGTCACAGTGTGCCTCTGTCGTTCTGGGAGCTCAGTAACTTCCTGGACGACGCCTACAGCGCCCGTGTTCTGGCCCAGGCGGAGAACGCGCGGCTCTGGAAGGAGAAGGAACAGGTCCTGCTTGTCGAGGACGGGGTCGAACCCGCGGTGTATGTCCGCGGCGTTCTGCAGAATTCCGATCGCAAGACGAAGAGGAAGAAGTAATACCCCTGGTGCGGGGCAACCGCACCATCCCTGGAGCGCTCGTCTGGAGCGGTGTCCAGTGCATGACGGTTGGACCGGGAAGGCGATGGCTGACCTGCCGGCTTCGAAGCCGGCTTGATGCACTGGGGCAGCACCGCCTTTGGTCAAAGACGCCGGGCCTATGCCCCGGAGACGCCGGTTCGAAACCAGCGCGCCCCACCACCCGCGGTTCGACATGGACCGGTAAGGGAAACACATCAGCCCCGGAGCATCGAACTCGCTCCGGGGCTGATGTCGTCGCTGGCCAGGCTACTGGGCGGCATCACGTTCCCTGGCCCGGGCCTGATCCGCTTCAGCTGCGAGCTTTTCGTACGCAGCCTTGGCCTTCTTGCGGTCGTTCCCGTCGGCGTTCTGCCACCGCTCGAATGCACGGTCTGCTTTCTGCCCGGCCCGCTGGGCTTCGGTGCGCCGGTCCGGTGCCTCCACCGCGTCCCAGAGCGCCTTCGAAACGGGGAAGCTGTAGCCGCTGCTGTCTTCGACGTTCGCATAGGAGGACAGGTGGTACTCAGTCTTCCCGTTGGACGTGTAGGCAGTCTTGCCGGTGATGCCTTCGTCTTCGATGATCTCGCGCATGGTGCGGACCCGGCCGTCCTCGGACCGCCACCGCTTGCACAGTTCGTTGTTGGCGCGGCTTCGCTGCAGGTCAGTCAGCGCGGACGTGTCCACCCCATGGAAGCGGGGCGCCGGCGTCTTCGGCTTCACCGGCTCCGGAGGCAGCTCGCGGTGCCGGGTCGGGTCAACGATGAACGTCTTCTCGGCGCCCAGCTCCGTGTTCTCGGTGCGGGTGCTGTATTCCTCGCGGGGCACCACGAACCGCTTCTCTTCGCCGTGCCGGGTGGCGGTCACCGCCACGGTACCGTCGCCGAGGTCGGTCGCCGACCGGCATACCCACTCATCAGCGTGGGCGGCGAGCCACGTTTCACGGTCGCGGACGCTGGACTGGCCGGGCAGGACCGTCTCGCCGGTGGCTTTCTCATACCCGTCCGGGAACCAGCCACGGACGCTGGACCGGCAGTAGTCCTTCCATTCATCGAGCTCCCAGTCGCGGGTGTGCCCGGTGGCCGCGCATGGCCGGGTTTCCTCCGGGAAGTACATGCCGGCGATCTGAAATTCACAGTCCTCCTCGTACCAGCCCGAGCTGCGGCGGAGGGAGGGAGGGACTTCACGGTTGCGTTCCGGGGACAGCTTGATGCCACCGTGCCCCGCGCAGGTCACGACGGCGATTCCCGGGGCGTAGTGGCGGACTTCCTGAGCCTGGCCCCACGGCGTACGGGAGCCTTCCTGCAGGTTCACCTCGCCCCAGTTCTTGGCAGGGGGAGCGCTGAGCGCAATGGTCGGGTCGCTGTGCCGCTCGGCGGCAAACTGGCCGCCTGTCGGAATGCCGCGCTGGACACGGTTGCGGCTAAGGCTGTTCATGGGAGGGCCCTTCGGTCGGTGTGGCTGCTGACACTTTGTGTGCGGCCATCACGGACGATGAGCAATCAGAAGAAGGGCGCCGCAGCCATGACGGGCCGGGGAGCAGCCACCGGCCGGCCGTACACATGGCGTCCATGACCCCGCACCGGACACCTGCCCGCACCCGCTACTCATCACCGCTGCGGTACCCGGGTGGCAAGGCACGTATGGCGCCATGGCTGACCGAGACCTTTGAGTCCCTCCAGTGGCCCATGGACGTTGAAATCTGGCTTGAGCCGTTCGGTGGTGGCGCCGGGGCAGCCCTCACGGCACTGACTGCCGGCAATGTCCCGGAAGCGTGGATCGTCGAAGCGAACCCCGCACTGGCGGCGTTCTGGACCACCGTGATGAGCGACGGGCCAGCCCTTGCCGCCAGGGTGGAGCGCACCGTCCCCACACTGGCTCTGTTCCAGGACTCCAGACAGAACGTCGCGGCCGCGCTGGGTGGCGAGCAGGTCGATCCCTTCGAACTGGGACTGTCCGCTTTCATCCTGAACCGGTGCTCCCGCTCCGGAATGATCCTTCCCAGTGTCGGGCCGATCGGCGGCAAAACGCAGGACGGACAACACACCATCGGCGCCCGCTTCAACGCCTCAGCGCTGGCAGAACGAATCCGCTCCGTTCACGCGCTGGGGGACCGGTTCAAGGTCTTCGCCGGCGACGGCATCAGCTTCCTCGAAGACCTCCAGCACTCAGGTGTCCAGGATGAGGTCTTCTGCTTCGTTGACCCGCCCTACATTGGAGTGGGCAACGACCTGTACGCCATCGGCATGGACGATGACCTGCACCAGCGCCTGGCCCGCGCGCTGAACCGGCTGACAGCGCCGTGGCTGCTCACCTACGACGCCCACCCGCAGATCCCGCTGCTCTACCCGGACTCCGAGATCGTCGAGTTCGACATCCCCCACACGGCCGGAAGCTCACGCGTTGGCAGGGAGTACCTGGTCCTTGGCCCTGGCATGGGACTTCCGGAAGCCAACCCTCTCGGCAAAGGCAACGTGTACCGGCTGGCCGCATAAATGAAGGGCCGCCCGCACCCTGTCCCACTAGGATGCAAGAAACCGGAGGACAGGGGAGACGATGAGCGGGCAGCAGGGCCAACGGCCAACCGAAGAGGAACTGCGGTTCCTCGCCGAAATGGGCATGACCGAGGTCGAACCCGGCAGGTGGGCCTCCGGCTGGCAGGGCAGCGACCCGGGCATGCAGGAGTGGTTCGATAATCTCGGCGGCGACGGCGAAGAGCAGCTGGACCTTCTGATGCGTGCCGGCCGGGTGCAGAACGAGTTCGATATGGAGCACAGCGGTGCCGCCAGCGCCTCGAATGTCCAGATGGTCAGCTCAGGCCCCCTCGCCGCGACGCCTCCGCCCGTGGAGGACGGCCACGGCCCGGTCCTGACTGCCTTCGTCGCCGTGCGCCGTGACGCCCAGGAAGCCTTCGAGGCTTTGGACGGCAAGGCCATCGAGGATGCCTTCGAGGCGATGTACGAGAAGTACGAAACCATGCAACCCCAGGACGCCCTGGCCGCCGCACTCCGGTCCCTCGGCATCAAGTGCAAGACCATCAACCTGGACGCCATGACCGCCGGCCCCGAAGGACCCGACCCCAGCGACTACCCGGGCTTCCGCGGCGCCGTCGTCCACATCGAGGGTGGCATCCGGAACTGGATCGACCCGGACTGACGGACCTTACCTCTTAGCGCCGGAGCAGGGCGACAGCTGCGGCAGCTTCCTGGATGCTGGTCCAGCCCCGGCGGCCCGCTGCAGCGGCTGCCGGGCTCATGGCGATGCCCTTGTTCTGCAGGATGGCCACGAGGGTTGCGTTCACGACGTCCTCGCGCAGTTCGGCCAGCCATGGACCGCGGATGCTCGGCATCACCGGGACACGGGCACGGATGGTCAGGAAATGACCTCCAACCAGTGCGGCCACGAAGCAGATGGCGCCCACGATCAGCAGCTTCAGGATGTCCTGGCTGGTCGCCACGACGTAGGCCGGCGGGGCGATCAGGGCCACGATGAGCCCCAGACGCAGAGCCAGGACCTCCCGCGCGCTGCCGCTGGCCTTCCGCCGTGCCGCGACACTGGCCAGCTGCTTGTCGCGCACAGTCTGGGCCTTCATCCGCCACTGGCGCGGGGAGCCCAGGTGGACCTTGACGAGGGCGCGGGCTGCAGCCAGCTCTTCGGGATTCTGCTCCCGCAGGATGGCCACCGACTTGTCCGGCCTGTCCGCCCAGGCGCTGGTCAGGCGCTTGTCGATGGCGGCCGCCATCTCGTCCAGGCCCAGGCGCGCTGCCCCTTCCGCTGCTTCTTCGACCCGGACGCTGGCGATGATTGCTGGTTGGTCGGTGGGTGTCTCTGTCCGGTGCCCGTAACGTGGCGAGCCGTCGGCGAGGTGGTATTCGTTCATGATGATCCCCATGGGTGATGCGCCCGGTATGGTGCTGGCCGGGCTTGGGCGGCGCTGCCCGGAACTATTCTGTGGTCCCGGAAAGCTCGGTGGAATTTCCGCTGCTTTCGTGACGTCCCGCCTCATCGGCTTCATCATCACAGGGTCGGTCGTGAAGCGGCGGCGTTCACCATAGATGTGTGCGGCACGTGCCAAAAGCGGCCACCGGGCACAACCGGGACCGGCCGTCGGGGTGCTGGACGCATAGTAAGGAGTGCACGCCGGATCACGCGACAGCGCCGGGGCCGAGGGAATTGTCCGGACAGGGCTCCCGGGACTCATACTGCCCGGCCGTGGACACCTGGTGCCACGGAGCGCCGGACATCACCCCACCGCGGGCGTCCGGGGCGGAGATTCGGTGCTGCCACCGTATTGATCCGCACTCCAGGGCACGCCCTGATAGCTCAGACGGATAGAGCGGCGGTTTCCTAAACCGCAGGTCGCTGGTTCAAGTCCAGCCCAGGGCACATGCAGGCCAAGCCTCTTCTTGCCTCACTTCACGGCCGGCTCGTGCATAGAATCGACCGTCAACTGCGTACGTTTATTGGGGGGAAAATTTTGAAGAAGCGCGCCATTTTCATTGCCAGCGCGCTGCTGCTGACCGGATGCTCGGGCAGCATCACCGCCTCCCCACCATCGTTCGAGCCCTCCACCCCTGCAACATTGGTGGCGCCCACGACATCTGCTGACATTGCTCCCACGGCACCCGCTGAAGTCGCGTCTGTTTCTGATGCGCGCCTGTCCACCGCAGAGACCTGTGCGGTCCTTGACCGTTTCTACCGCCCGCCCCTGGACGACACCGAAGCAGAGCTGGGCCGGATAGACGCGGTTGAAGCCGAGATGCGGACGCTGCCTGAGCAGGCCTCCGATGACCTCAAGGACATTGTTCCGCCCATCGCTGCGTTTGCCGAGCTGGCAATAAAAGACGGCAGGGCCGGTACCCGCGAGCTGAACACATACATGCAGGATCCTGCTGTCGCCAAGGAGTACCAGGACTCCATCGTGGCGGCAGCAAAGTTCTGCCCCGAAATTGTCGCCAACGAGTAGCAGCCTCGTAGCGCCGCACCGTCCGGGTATGGGCCGGTGAACTGCGGCGGCGAAAGGCACCATCCACCGCCGCCCGTGGAGCTGCTCTCCCGCCGCCGCACACATGCAGCCCATGGATCTTGCTGAATACCTGCCCATGGCCGTGAAGGCTCTGGATGCCGTCCCGGAATCCCGCCTTGCCATCTCCCTGGACAACTTGAACCGCTCCGAGGACACCCAGTTAATCGGGCTGGACCTGGTGAAGGGGTTCGTCCGGGCTGCCGACCCCGAGCATCTCACCGAAGCGCAGAAGGCAGACGTCGCACTGTTCCGGCGCGCCCAGGACATCCAGGCCGGACGGGTCCTGCTGGGCCGCGACGAGTCCTGCCGCAACATCCGAAGGAACGTCTTCGACCTCGGCGGCCGGCTTGGTGATCTCGCAACCGAGGGTGAGGCCCGGGCACTGGTCCGGCGCATCGTCGACTCCGAGCCCGTGCTGCGCTGGCTGGTCGCTGACAGGTACCAGCAGAAGATCCGCCTACGGAACCCTGGCTACCGCGGCGGCCCTAACCTGGAAGACCACCTCGCCGACATCGAACGCACCCTCGACTCCGATCCCGAAGGCCGCCTCGCCGTCTCGCTGCGGAACCTGATTCACAGCGAGAACGCCCACTGGGAAGGCGTCGGCGTGGTCGGGGCCTACGTCCGCGGAGCTAAGGCTGAAACCCTGGACAGCAAGCTCGCCGACGACGTCCGCCGGCTCCAGCGGGCCTGGGACATCGTCGGGGGCGACATCAAGCTCGAAGGGATGACCCTGCACAACCTGCAGGCCAACGTCCACGACATGATGGGCGACCTCTCCAACTTCGCCTCTGCCGCCGAGGCGCGGGAAATCACCAAGCGCATCATCTCCGCCGTCCCGTCCCTGGCAGCCGCCATCACCGCCCAGCCAGTGCCGACCCCCTTCTAGGAGCACCCATGACCAACACCCAGCTCCAGACCCTGCAGGCCGACATCTCCGACGAGCCGAGGGCCCGCTTCGCCATCTCCCTGGACCGTCTCGCCTACGCCCAGGACAACCATCGGCTCGGATCCGACCTGGTCCGCACCTACGTCCGGAACATCGACCCCGAAACCCTCTCCGGCCGCCAGGCGCAGGACGTCACCACATTCCGGGACGGGCTCCAGATACTGACCGGCAGAAAGAAGATCCTCGGGTCCCGCTACGGCGAGCTGGCCGTCCAGGTACGTGAGGCCGGCGGCTCCCTGTTCGACCTCGAGACCGACTCCTGGGCCCGTGAAGTCACCGCTCGCATCGGGGCAGGGGACAGTGACCTCGCCCGCCGGATCGCGGAACGATCGGGCAGTTAGCGGACCGACGTCGGCGGGAGGACGGTATAGCGGGCAGCGTCTTCCTCAAGGAACATGCGCCGCGGTTCGGCGCCGCCGAACACCACCCAGACGATGGAGCCGTCCTCTGTGAGGTCATCGACGACACCTGTGCCCAGGTCATGGCCGCGCGTGTGAACCCGGACCTCCTGGCCCCGCAACAGCGCACTGGCGTCGGTGGTCGTTTCGGTCAATTCATCGGTGCTCATGGCTTCTCGTCCTGTCGTTGATATGTCGTTCCCCAAAGGTAGAGTCCCCACATGAAGCGGCGGTAAACGCCGGCTGGGATGGGGACGGCACCGGGCAGCGCCGCACACATCGGAGTGTGGAAGAGACCACCTTCCAGACAATCCCGAAAGGACGCCCGATGCCGACCCTGAAGAACCGCCACGGTCTGACCCTGGTCAGTGAGCCGGCCAGGCCCCGCACCCAACTGGCAGGTGCCGGTGCCGCCGGGACCCACGCCAACCAGAACACCCGCCACCACAAGGTCGGCAGGACCAGCCGGGTTGCAACCCGCAGCGCCCAGCTGCGCACCGTCCTCCGCCACGAGGACAGCTAAGCCATGGCACAGGACATTGAGATGCCGGACGCCGCAGCCCACGAGGAGCGGGACAGTGCCCTTGCCATATTCGTGAAGGTGGCCGCCGTTGGCGCTAGCGTCGTTGCGGCAATGATCCTTGCCGCCATTCTCGGGCTCCTCCTGGGCCAGGACATCCGTAACGGCATGCCATGGGACCAGCTGCAGGGCCGGATGCTGACAGCAGCAGTCATGCTTCTCCTTGCTGTCGTGCTGATCATGTTCCACTGGCGCCCGGGGATTGTGTCCGGCAAGGACGTCTGGTGGGAGAAGGTCGTGATCGCGGCCGCGTCGGTGACCTGGCTGTCGGTCTGCCAGTCGGTGTTCAGCACCCTGGGCGTGTAGCCCTGCGGCAGCCGGCGGCACGTCAGTCCCACGAATTGGGGCAATTGTTACCGCAGGTCAGGACGCAATTGGCCGCACTAAACGTATGATCAGCCTGTCTCATCACTTTGTCATCTGGGGGAATACCTTTGAGCCAGCCGCAATATCCGTCGCAACAGCCCTACGCTGCGCAGCAGCCGCACGTGTCCCAGCAGCCCTGGACGGGCGGCGGTGAACCGCCGTTGTGGGCCCCGTGGTACGGCGCCCCGTTCACGGCTGCCGCCAAGCGGTTCTTCAAGAAGTACGCCACGTTCTCAGGCCGCGCCAGCCGCAGCGAATACTGGTGGTGGACCCTCGTGTCGGTCCTCGTCAGCGTCGTCCTGAACATCATGATCAACGCAGGCGTCAGCTACACCGCCTACGGCTCCACTGCGGGGCCGGGGACGTACCTCGGCCTTGCCCTGGCAGCCATCTGGGTCCTTGCCGTCATCATTCCTTCGCTGGCCCTGTCAGTACGGCGGCTGCATGACAGCAACAAGAGTGGCTGGCTGCTGTTGCTGGGCCTGATCCCGTTCGCCGGCGCCATCATTCTGCTGGTGTTCATGCTGCTCGGTCCTGACCCGCGCGGCCAGCAGTACGACCAGCCCATGGCCTAGCGCCCGCGGCAAGCAAAGAGGGGAAGGCCACACCGGCCTTCCCCTTTTTTGTGTTTGTTGCGCCCGCTACTGCCCGAACAACCTGGCGAAGCGTGATTTCTTCAGCACCGCCGGGTTCTCCTGCACAACCTTCGCAGCGGCACTGACCAAGGCGATGGACTCTTCTGCTCGGCGGGCAGCATTGCTCTCCGTCTTCGCGTGGAAGCTCTTGAACTGGCGGGGCACCATGTCCCCGCCGTACCTGCTGCCTTTGCCGAAGCGGATGGCCCGTGGCCCCCGGGTGGCGGCCATGTCGACCGTCCCATAGCGCGACAGCTGCTCGGCCATGTCCTGGAACCGGGCCTTGTCCTTCTCGTTGAGAGAGGTGTCCTCCAGGATGGCGCCCAGGTCGCTGTCGAGCAGTGCCTGGCTCTCCTGATCCAGTGCCGGCTGCCTCTCGCGCGGGCCCTTGCCCGCCCAGGCAGGAAGGCCACCCTGACTGGTCCCGGCCGGTACCAGACGGCGGTCGCCCAACTCCGGAAGGTCCCTGTCCGAGTGCCCGTAGGCGCCGAACTTCCCGTCACGCTGACGGTTGGCCTCCTGCTGCGGTGTCAGGCGATTCTGTTCTGCCATGGTGTCTCCCTTGAATGGTGCGCCGGCCAGGGCCCTGGACGGAGTCTATCCCTCCTGTGTGCGGCAGAACCGGAAGTCAGGTGCCGTCAGGGCTGCGACCGCATAGAAGGTAGAAGAACACCTGCCCTCCGAAAGGCTCATCCATGACCATCCCCACCCCGTACGAGGACCTCCTCGCTGACGTCCTGGCCAACGGCACGCGGCGTCCTGACCGCACCGGCACCGGAACCATCGGCGTCTTCGGCCGCCAGATCCGGTTCGACCTGGCGGAGTACTTCCCGCTCATCACCACCAAGAAGGTCTTCACCCGCGGCATCATCGAGGAACTGCTGTGGATCCTGGCCGGCGACACCAACGAGCACACGCTCCGGGACAAGAACGTGAACATCTGGAAGGAGTGGGCCAAGGAGGACGGCAGCCTCGGCCCCGTCTATGGCAGGCAGTGGCGCCACTGGGACATCCCCGCTGAGGCGGGCGGGGGTTACATCGACCAGATCGAGGTCCTCATCGACGGCCTGAAGAACAACCCGTTCAGCCGCCGGCACATCGTCAACGCGTGGAACGTCGCGCAGATCGAGGACATGGCCCTGCCGCCGTGCCACACCATGTTCCAGTTCTACGTCACCCCCGACGCTGACGGAAAGCCGTGGAAGCTCAGCTGCCAGCTCTACCAGCGCTCCGGGGATATGTTCCTCGGCGTTCCCTTCAACATCGCCTCCTACGCGATTCTTACGCACATGGTCGCCCAGCAGGTAGGTCTCGAGGTCGGGGAGTACATTCACACCTTCGGTGACGCCCACATCTACAAGGACCACGAGGAGCAGGTGACACTGCAGCTCTCCCGGGAGCCCCGGCCCTACCCGCAGCTGAAGATCACCCGGAAGCCGGACTCGATCTTTGACTACCGCGTCGAAGACTTCGAGATCGTCGGCTACGACCCGTACGATGCGATCAAAGCACCCGTGGCGGTCTAGGACTGTTGCTGGGCCAAAGCCCTCGTCCCCGTCTGGTACATCAACTCGGTGTCCGGATCGGAGACGGGGGCTTCTGCGTATTCGAACTCGGCCTTGAAGTCGAGACCGTCGATGGTCTCGACTGTGGTGATTCTCGTGAGAGCACCGAGGAGCGTGCCTTCGGGCAGGCGGAACTCGGTGCCGAAGTGCTTGGACTTCAGGCTGCGAGCCGGCAGGTACGTCCACGTGATAGCCCGCCGGGCCTTGTCCAGGTGGGTTAGGTCCGGCTTGCACAGGGGGCACGCGGTCCGTCTCGGCATCGCCTCGATTTGGGCCCGTGTCCGCAGGATCGGCCAGACGGGGATGGGGTCCTCATCGGGCGATTCTCCTTGGAGCCGCTGCGGGAAGCGGAGGTTCGTGATCCAGGCAGAGTCGCGGTCCACGAACCGCTTCATGCTGTCACAGGTGGGCAGGTGGACTTTCCCGGCCAGGGAGATGATGTAGCAGTCCCCGGAGTCCAGCCACTCCTGCATAGCAGCCTTCTCCAGAGCCGCCGTTTCCCTAATCCGGTCACGGATCTCATCGTGGCTAAGATCCTGCAGGGTCCGGAGGTAGTCGTCCTGTTTGTACTGCGCCCTGGAGGCTGCCGCCGCCCTCCCCGCCGGCGAATCGGCAGGGCTTGTCGTTCCCGTCATGCCGACGAGCTTAGCCGAGCCGACAGCAGCCAGCCGCTACGTTATTGCTCCCGTCCGTTCGACGACTGTCCCAGTTCGAGAAGGTTGATGTCGACGGCGCCGGACGTGCCTGGCTTGGGGGAGCCGCGCAGCTTGCGGAGCTTGGTGGCCCGGTATTCGTCGCGGGCCAGGTTGAACGTGTAGAGCGTCATGAGTCCGGCGAAGCCGATCAGCCACAGGGCACCCCACTCCGGCGACCCGCCCTCCCACAGCGGACGCTGGAACAGCCACAGGCCGACGATCAGCACGAGCCCCAGGAAGGCAGTGACGATCCCCATGCCCCACCAGGTGCTGACCTGCGCCTGGCCCCGTCCGGGCGTGAACCCGATCTCGTCGGCCGGGTAGCTGTGCAGCTCACCGGTGCTGGTCTTGCGCAGGACGCGCTTCTCGCCGGCAGCCACTGCCTTCTTGTGCTCGGCGTAGACGGCGTCCTCGCGCTCAAACCGCTCACGGTCGTACACCATCTCTAGGCTCGCTTCTCTTGGCTGGGCAGGTAGTCGGGCTCGCTCGGGAACGGGCGGGTGCTGTGCGGGAAGTTCTCCCTGGTGATCTCCAGCGTGCCGGGGTGTTCCTCGAACCACCGGCGGGCCTGGTCGTCAGTAACACCGTACGTTGGCTTTGGGAGGCCCTTGGTCTTGCGGAGCTTTCGGGCCTTTAGCTCACCTCGCAGGGCGTGGATGCTCAGCAGCCAGCCGCCGGTGAACAGGACGGTTGCCACGGCGCCGCCAACGATGAGGATCAGAGCCATGCCGATGCTGGCAGAGCCGAAGAACGACATGACCAGCGCGAGGATTCCAAAGAGAAACCCCAGGGGCGCGAGGATCGCTGGGATAGTCGCGATGATGGCGACGATGGCCAGGCCGGTGAAGGTCCTGGCCTGGTAGTTGCCTCCGCTGGGCAGCGAGCCGCCAAGCCCCCACTCTTCCTGGGTGTAGGCGTGCACCTCTTTGCTCCATGCTCCGGTCGCGTACAGGTACTTCGGCAGGGCCGGATGCTTCGGCTTCTCAGCGATCACGCATGCTTCCATTCTGTGAGTCAGCGGGCTGGTGTCTCGTCAGCAGCCATTCTTCCTGTGTGCGGGCGCGGCGGCGGTGAAGCACCCAGGCGGTGCCGCACACATGTCGCCCATGAACGAGAACGCCGGGACGATCAGCCTCGACACACTGAAGCAGTCTGCGTACTGGGTGGACCGCTACGGGAACCAGCATGCCCTGACCGAAATGACGCAGAGCTACCTCGAGAACACCCTGGCGCACCTTCGCAAGATGGGACGGACGCTGTACTCCCTGGAGCTCCGCCGTCGGGACCGCGACATCCTGCTGGCTGAGATGACCGGGTGGGAAAACGGCGTGGACGTGTCCGTCGTGCCCCGCGATGAGGCAGCTGCCTCTGCGTGGCTGGAAGGCACCGCTCTCGTCAGCGCCATCCGGTCCCTTTTGGGGGACACTGGTCCGCAGGACAACCAATAGACCACCGATGAACGCCTGGTTTGGCCTCAGCTGCCAGGAACCCGAATGAGGGGTCCGCGCCAAACGGTGCGGGCCCTTCATCGTTGTCAGGAGGCTCGCTTTCTTGCAGTGCCCTTGATCGGCACGTAGCCCCGCTTCTGGTAAACGACATCCCCTTCTGCAGGGTCCAGCTCCCTCCACCGCTCCTGGTTTTTGGCTGAGAGGCCGGTGAGGTCACCCAGCGGCCCGTGGTGCAGCCGGGTCGCTCCGCTGATCTTTGGGCCACCCGGAACAGGGCAGTTACCGATCCAGTCGCCGGCAAGAACAAAGCACTGCTGCGGGCTGTCAATTTCAAGAAGACGGCCAAGGATCCCTGCCGACTCCGGTGCTGCCTCCAGCATTTCTGACAGACCGTGGACCGCGATCACGTCGAACTGGTCAGCCGGCACCGCGGTTGGGTCGTCGGCGGCAGCGACAAGCGACTCCAGCAACATGGTTGCGGCCGTAGGGTTCATCGCTGCGCCCTCCGAACCGTCCTCAGCCACATCACTGAAAGCCCGGGCAAGGTCCCCTGTCACGTCGATGATGAAGCACTCCACATGGGGCTTGTAGGAAAAGCGCCCGAAAACACGCTCCAGGCAACCAGCGCGGAGCTCGAAGTCACCGGTAAGGATGAGGTGGCGGTCTTTCGCGGGGTCGAAGTCCATCCGTTCACGGGGGATCTTGCTGTTGAGCGGAACGCTCAGCCCTGGTGCGGTGAGATCGGCGAGGGCTCGCGGGTAGGGGACGCCATACCAGTCGGCATATTCGCGGGATCTGGCCTTGAGTGTGCGGTTGGCAACCACGGAGTATCCAATCAAGGTGCTGTCCTGTGCCCAACACCTGAATGAATCGGCTGTTGAGGGACCGGGATTCCTGGAACCTTGTCCTCACCGCAGACATGGCGCACAGGTCCATCATTCTGCTCGGAGTCCGCCACCGGTCGTGGCGCTGGGGCAGACGTTAACAGCAAATGGTTTGGTCAGCAACATCCAGGGGCGGCAAGGTGACCCCGCGGCTCAGCAGGGCCTAAGAGCGGTCGATCATCCTGCCGCTCCTGCATAAGCAGCATTGATTCGGACTGAACGCTCGGCTTCCAATAGCCGTGCCGATAGACCACCCGGCTCGAATCGCTTGAGAATGACTCGTAGCGGGTGGCTTTGAGGTGGAGCCGGGCGATAGGGCCGTCCAGAATTTTGGCGGGCAGCCCGGACTCGCCCTCTCGCCACTGCGAGCTGAAGACGAACGTGACGCCGGCGCGTTCCGCAGACTCAACGACCTCCTCGATGCACTCGATCGACCGCGCCTTCGACTGTCCGTCGCCGGAAGGTGAGTAGTCGTCATCAGACAGAAGGTGCCGTGTGTCGTCGAGAATGACGAGAATCCTTCGAGGCGGATCCTGAAGGCCGCCGAAGGCCGCTACGCCTTCCAGCTCGCACTGCTGGACCCGGCGCCGCACCTCGGCGAGAACGACTTCCAGCATCGTGGCGCATTCAGAAGGTGTAAAGCCAATGGTCGCCGCCGCTCTCGGTTGGAGCGCGTGTGTCTTCTCCAGTGAGCCCCAAGCGTCGACGGTGTGGACCTCCATGTCGCTTGCCGCCTCGTTGGCCAGTGCGGTGAGCATCAGCGTCTTTCCGGTGCCGGGGCCTCCTGTCAGCAGCAGGTGCCCATCGGTGGCAGGGGCGTAGGTGACTTGCTCCTCGACCAGCTCCACATCGAACACCTCATCAGCTGGGTGTATGCGGGCGCCGATGACGAAGCCGAACTCGGCCGGCGTGGCTGGTGCGACGCCTGCTTTGGAGACCATGGTGCGGAGCTTCTGGAGGATAGGCATGCCACTGAACATGCGCAGACAGCCGGACCACGGCCGTTCCCGCAGCGTCTTGAACGTGGACGGACAGAGCGACGTCCGCACACATGCCGGACATGCCTAAGAAGACAAAAGCGCTGCCCCCAGTCCGACCCGAGCTCGTTGAGCCCCTGACCGAGATCCTCCGTGACCGCTGCTTGGAGATTTCAGGGTGGCCAGCCGATGAAGCAGCTGCCTACCGCGACAATGGGCGCTTCCAGGAAGGCCAAGAGGCGGTCCGCCAGGTACGGATGGCCAAGGCTGCCGCAGCCATCGAGGAAGTATTCGCTGCCGCGATTGAGGCGGCTGAGTTGAGGGGCTACCGGGATGGCGTTTCCGGCGCTCAGGCAATGACCGGGTTCACTGACGAAACCCGCCAGGCCATCTTCGAAAAGGAAGGCCTGACCGACGTCGACCTGGACGGAAACCCGATCCAGTGATGCATCGACCCGAGGCCAGGATCGGATTGATCTGGGCCCAGGCAGCCAACGGTGTGATCGGGTGCGACGGCACTATGCCATGGCACCTGCCCGAAGACTTCGAGCACTTCCGCCGCACCACCGAAGGCCACCCCGTCATCATGGGCCGGCGGACCTGGGACTCCCTTCCCGAACGGTTCCGCCCGCTGCCCGCCCGGACCAACATCGTCGTCACCAGGGACCCCGGCTGGAATGCCGCCGGCGCCATTCGCGCCGGCTCGATCCATTACGCTGTCGTCGCCGCCCTCGGCCAGCCGGACCCCGGTCCAATCTGGATCATCGGCGGAGGCACGCTGTACCGCACGGCCCTTGCTGCGCAGATTGCCGACACGGCAGTCATCACCCGCATTGACGCCGACGTCGAGGGCGATACGTTCGCCCCCGAGCTTGGCTCGGACTGGTCGCTCGGAGCCTGTGCCCCTACCGCGGGGTGGGCGGTGGCGAAGAACGGTACGCGGTACCGGATCGAAACCTGGACGCGTTCTCAGAGCGGTCGCCCCGCACAGTAGCTGACGGGGTGAGTCCCTTCCTCCTGTCCGGACACATGGGGTCCATGCCACTTACCGTCCTTCGTACCCCCTGGCCTGTCGTTCTCAAACCGGGCCTCCTGGCACTGTTCACCAGCCTCACACTGGCGGGCGGGGTGTTGATGGCCCAGGCCCGGTTCCCTGCGGAAGGGCGGCTGCAGGTGGGCTGGCACGAGGCCCTGTTGGCCGGAACCCTCGCCCTGGCCGCGCTCGTCCTGCATGAGACAGGGCACGCGGTCGCTGCACGGCTCACCGGACGGACAGTCGAACGTCTCGAATTCGGGATGTCAGGCGTGGCGGCCACCAGCGGTGACACCACCGCCTGGCGCCGGGCCGCAGCCATTGCCGCCGGGCCCGTCATCGAGATCATTGCGGGCACGGCGATGTGGGTTGCCGGCGGATCATCCTGGGCCGATCCCGTGGGCGCCGCAGGCTTCCTGGCCATGGTGAACGGAGCCGGGAACCTCCTGCCGGTCAAACCGTTCGACGGGCACCGCCTGTGGGCCTTTATTCGGCTGGGACTGGGCGGCAACCCGGCGCTTGCGTGCCGCCCCTCGGGCCCATGCCCGGCCTGCACCGGAGTATTCCCGGTGACCGCGGATCTGGAGCCCGCTGCCGCCGTATGACAGGGGAGAGCACCGTCGTCCTCCGCACACATGAGGCGCATGCAAACATCTACGAAAGCCGGCGTCGCCGGAACCCTCGGCGTCCTCGCCATCCTCGGCCTGCCGCTGCTTGACCCCTTGACCCGCGCGCGCTTCATCAACGATTGGGTCATCATCTGGGGATTCCCGCTGCTCCTCATCGTCATCATTGGCGTGGCCGTGCTTGCCGCACTCGCCATGAAGAAGACCGGTGCCACGATCCTCATCGGCATTCTGGGCATCGGAGGACTCATCTTCTACGCGAATGCCCGGGACTACAACACCAAGCTCGAATACGCCTCCACCGTCCACATATCCAACGACCCGATGCCCGGGCTGAAGGAGCGCGCCCCGTTCCTGGTCGCTGAGCGCCAGGCCAGCTCCAACCTCTCCGGCATCAACGGCCAGATCGGCGGCACCGACTACCTCGCGGACTCAAACCACTACAGCACCATTGTGGACAGGAAAGGAAACTTCAACCCCGGCTACGCGGCCATCATCAACCAGACCATTCAGTTGACCGGTCAGGCCTCCGGCAAGCCCTGCCTCTTCGATGAGAAGAACGCGCACCGGCGGATGGATGGCTGGTTTCACAACTCCCTGACCCGGGCGATCGCTGCCAAGGATTCCCTGCTGATCGCCAAGAAGGACGACGCCTGGGGCTACTGCGACGGTGACACCCCGAAGATTGTTGTCCCGGTCACGAAGCTGAACGGGTGGATCAACCCGGTCCACCGCCCGGCAGGGGTTGCCATCTACGATGGGCGCACCGGCAACGTTGAGATCCGGGATGAGGTCAGGGCAGGCGACCTGCCCGGGCCGGCCGTCGCCCTGTCCTACGTCCAGCGCGTCAACGATTCCCTCGCCACCCACAACGGCGGCTGGTGGTCCATGGTTCAGGGACAGTCCGGCCTGACCGACGAAGTGAAAGACGCCAACGACCCGAACCAGGGCAATCACAGTGCCTTCTCCCTCGCCTACAAGGACGCACCCGGTTCCGTGTACGCCTCACCGTTCACGTCCCGCGCCTCGTCCCGCTCCATCGAAGACGTCGCACTGCTCGAATCCGGCCATGTCAAGGCGGGTGAGTCCCCGAGCGTGACCCTCTATCACCTGGAGGTCCCGCGGCAGTCCAACGCCGCCACCGCCGACAAGATCAAGGCCGACTACTCTTCCCTGAACGGCTGGGCCACCGGCCTGTCGGTCCAGGAAGTCATCCCGGTCTCCCACGACGAGTGGGCTGCCTCCATCGGCCTGAACCAGAACGTGGTCTACCGGGTGCAGGTCAAGGCCGACGGCTCGTCCTGCCTCGCCAATGCCGACGGCGAGAAGATCCGCTGCATCGACAAAGACGGCAAGTCAGCCGGTACCGACGGCACGCAGACCACCGGCAGCAGCGACGCCGGGGAAACTCCCACCGGCCCCGCAGCCGAGATCGGGACGCTGAGCAACGAGGACCTCGCCAAGCTCCAGGACGCCGTCACCCAGGAGGTTCTGAAGCGGCTTTCAGCGGCCAAGCAATAACCCTGCCAATCATCATCAGCAGAGTTTGCGGAAGCACTTTGTTGGTGTAAAGGTTGAGCCAGTAAGACCCCGTCGGCGTCCCCCACGTCTGCGGGGTCTTTCTTGTGTCACGGGGCTGCAGCCGCACACAGAAGGGCATGAGCAGAAAACCAAACCGCCAGCCTGAGGGCATTCCCACGGGCGGCCAGTTCGCCCCCGATACCCACTCCGAGCCCGATGTCGCCTTGGCCGGGACCAACCAGTCGGCAGACGCCGCAGGCATCGTCGCTGCCGGCACCGATCCGGTCAGCCTGCGTTTCGTCCAGTACGACGACCAGCTCACCAAAGAGCAGATCGGCATGATCCTCTCCGGACAGTGGAACGACGCCGAGAACGACGTCGACGAGAGGTTCTCCGACTCCGCCTACGACGAAACCGTCCGCATCGCCACCGAGGAGCTGGAGACCGCCGTCCAGGAAGGCCGCTTCGACCGGGAGTGGGATGAACTGGACACCGATGAGCAGGACGCCGTCCGCTATGCCGTCGAAGAGCGCGACGATTCGGATCCCGTGAAGGACCTGCTGCGCAACACCCGCCCCCAGCTGATGCGCACCTCCCTGGGACAGCCCACAGGGCGCCTCCAGGACCCCCGCTTGGCCTCCGGCCGGCACCTGGACGACGGAGGCCTCCAGGCCCGGCAGAAGGTCATCGAGGACGTCCTGAAAGAGGCCGGTGTGGACACCTCCGCGGAGGGTGTCAAGGAGGCCATAGATGACCTCGTCACGGAAGGCCCATACGACTGGCATGAAGGTGTCCAGCTGGACGTGATTTTCTACTCCGACGTGGCCGATGTCGTGCCCTCCACACGCTCCGACAGCGACCCCGAAGCGGGCAAGGAAAGGGTCCTGGAATTCGCCAAACCGCACCTCCTGCTGATCGATAAATGGAACGGCCAGGGCTACGACACCGTCCTCCCGACACCCCTCAAAAGGACCCTTGCCAAGCCCACCGAGGACGGCCCCGAAGTGCCCCAGACAGGCCGTGTGTACCTCGATGATTCCGGCGACGGATACTCCTGGGACGACGTCTGCGGACTGGTGAAATCCGCCTACGGAGGTGACGGAGCACCCAAAACCTCCTGGGTCTGAGCTGTCTGACCGACTTGCCGGCCGTGCGCTGAACATCCCGAAGTGCGTCCGGCAGGTCATCCCGTCGTCGGTCGAAAATGACGAAAGAGACGTTTTTCGCCGTTTTTGGGTCCTGAAAGCCGGTTTATGACCAACCTGACCGACCAGTGACCGACCCAATGACCACCCCTGCTTCCCAGTGCTGGCGCGGAATTTGGGCGATGGGCGACCAAACCGACCAGCGGGAGGTATGCCTATAGGAGAGAAGGTGAGTAACGGGAAACAACGAGGATCCCTATATGTAGTAGTAGTTAAGTGATCGGTTTGATCGGTCATATATATATAAAGGGCCCTGCTTCCCAGTGCTGGCGCGGATTTTTATGGGCGACCAGGTGGTCGCCATCTGGTCGCCATGGTCGCCATTTGATCGGTCACGCCCTTTTGCCTCCTTCGGCCCGTTTCTGGCCGGCACCCCCGCCCGGCAGGATCTGCGCATGTTCAGTGGCAGGAGGAATGATGCCCGCACAGACCGCGCCGGCCGCCAGGAAGACTGCCGCCAAGCGAACCACACGAACCACCGCAGCCCGCAAGACGACATCCGCGTCACGGGCAGCAAAACCAGCCGCCACCAAGACCTCCCCGGCTCAGACCAGGGCCGCCAAGGCCGGCACAAAAACCACGGCAGCCGGCAAGCTCAAGACGACTCCCAAGACGACGTCCAGGACCAGGACGGGGGCCACTCCAAAAACGGCCGCCAAGCGCGCCGGCAACACCACCTCGGCACCCCGCCGGAAGGCGTCCCGGGCACCCAAGCCCAAGGCCATCGAAGTGCTCTACTCGGGCAAGGTTTTCCGGTCCCGGCTGGAGGCCCGCTGGGCGGTGTTCCTCGACCTGCTCGGCGTGAACTGGGACTACGAACCCTGTCACTACGAGATCGGTCCTGACCTGTACTACCTGCCGGACTTCTACCTCCCCGACCACCAGACCTGGCTCGAGGTCAAGGGTGCCCCGTTCATGGACACCGCCTCCTACGCGAAGGTTCTCGGTGCGATCGCCGGACCGAACCCCGTCCCGCTGCGCGAATACCCGTACACCCCCTCCCAGCGGCTCCTGCTCGGCGGCCCGTTCTCGGCACCGCGGCACGGACTTGTCCCGGTCCACACCCTGATCACCCCCGCAGGCCCCCTCTCCGCCAGCCTGACCCACGCCACGTTCAGCACCGGACCCGGCGGCAAGACCGCCATCACCCCGGCCGGCCCCGCCTGGGACACCGTTCCCGCCACCGGCATCAAAGCCGCCCGCAGACCGTCCCCGGAACGTCTCGCCCTGCTGCTCGAACCGGCACCGCACCTGGGCCCCGCCGGAGACGACAGGATCTTCGCCGCGTACGACGCCGCCTACCGGCTCGCCTTCGATGAAACCACCCGCCGGGTCGCAGACAACCAGGCACGGACCCTGCTGGCAGCCCTGGCCCACCGGCGCTCCGGCCGTCCGCTCGGAGTCCCGCAGGCAGCCTGACCGCCAGGGGCAGACGGGGAGGAGGGCAGCAGGCGCCGCACACATGACGCCCATGCCTGAGACAACCCCTGAACCCCTCGCCACCGACGGAGACCTGACCGCCGCCCTCACCAGGCTCGGCCAGGTTGCCAAGAACGACCGCCACGAGTCCGACGCGTACCGGATCATGGAATCCGCCCGCAGCATCGACGGCGTGATCCGCAGGCTGACCCACGCCGCCAAGTCCGGTGTCCTGGACGCCTACGACGTGCTGACCACCAAGTTCGGCTTCGAGCATTCCCACGAGCTCTACGACTACCTCCACCAGGTACCCGCGCGGGCCCACCTGTACGAGAAGGCCTTCAACGCCGAGACCCATGTCGGCTGCGTGGACCGGGCCATGGCCAAGGTCGCCGAAGAAGCCCTCGCCGCCGCCGGACGCGCCCCGCAGGGACCCCGCCAGCAAGGGCAGAGGATCGACGCGGCCGGACTCGCCCCGGACGGCAACGGCGGCATCATCGGCAACACCGCCGCCGAGAACGCCCTCATCCTCGCCACCCAGGCAGATGATGCAAACCGCATCCAGCGCCTGTCCGTCGATGTCCGCACCATCACCTCCCGCATCAGCGACGGGCACCCGGAGCTGAACCAGGAAACCCTGGCCGCCACGGTCCGGCTCGTCCTGCACACCGCAGCCCAGATCGCCCACGAGAAAGACGGCGTCGAGCCGTGAACGACTACCTCGCCCTGGAGGCAGCCATCCTCGCCCCGGCGGCGTCCATGCTGGTCACCGTGGCAATCAGGAGCGCCAACACGCGCCGCCGCGCGCGGCTGGCCCTCCGCCTCGCAGACCGGCGCATCGCCATCCTGTCACCCCGCCGGGCGAAGGCGCTGGAAAGCGCCCTCGTCCACTTCCTGGGAACCGCCGACGGCGCAGTCTTCGCCGCCGACCCCCGCACCACCGAACGCCTGAACCTCTTCCGGACCCTGCGCGGTGAACGACCCGCACGTGCCGTCGGACCCCGCCACCGGAAGACAACCGAAGAACTGACACGGGCACGCCCCGCCGTGGCATCGCAGCCAATCACCGCCCTGGCCCGCCAGTACGAAACCGCCTGAAAGGATCACCATGACATCCACGCCTCCCCGCAGGACCGGCGCACCCCTGTCACGCCCCATCGTTGCCACCGGCATCGCCACGACGGTCCTGATCGCCGCCGGGGCGTTCGTCCTGTCCTTCGCGTCCCTGACCGACCTGGCCGCACGTGCCGGCATCTACCCGTCCCTCGCCTGGATCTGGCCCATCATCATTGACGGGCTCATCGTTGCCGCCACCGTGGCCATCGTCGCCCTCGCCGGACATGACCGCCGCACCCTCGCCTACCCGTGGGCGCTGCTGTTCCTGGGCGCCGTCGTTTCCACCGCGGCGAACTCCGTCCACGCCATCATCACGGTGGACCAGAACCATGGGGGAGTACCTCCAGCGGTTTCTGCCGTGGTCGCTGCCATGCCGCCCCTGGTCCTGCTGGCGATCACACACCTGACCGTCATCCTTGTCCAGAAGGCCGCCCCGGCCCCTGCGCCCAAGAAGAAGCCAGCCCGCGCAGCAGGCACCCGCAGGGCCGCAGTATCCTCGCCTGCGTCGGAGCCGGTCCCCGCCCCCGAACCGTCGTTCGACACGGAGGTCGCGGCCGTCCGCGACGACCGCCCAGTCCACGCACCGCAGCCGGAACGGCACCACGAACGCGAGCTGGTGAGCGCCTAACGGCCCGTCGGGACACAGAGCGCATAGAAGACACCGGAAACACGTTCAGGCCGGACTTCGAGGGGAACCGATCATGGCATCGCGGTCACTGCGCACCCAGCTCGCGGAGGAGCTCCACACCCGCAGTGATGCGACCACCCTCGCCTCGGACATGTTCGCCGCCATCATCGTCCACGACGACGAACCGTGCACTGCCCGCCGGGCCGTCCTCGGCGACATGGCCGGCGCCCTCATCCTGCACACGAACCGTCTGGCCCTGTCCGCCCTTGGACGGGGCCGGATCGGCGTCTGCTGCCGGCTGGCCCGGCTGGACAGCGTCCTCACCGCCTTCATCATCGACCTGGCCCACGCCGACATCGACCCAGGTGCCGACATGCTCCGCGTCAGCCTCCTCCAGCTCCAGCTCTCCGCCGTCGCCTCCAAGGAGGGGCCGGGGCTGAAGGAAGCTGCCGCGGCCATGGCACGTGTGGCCGCAGCCGGAACCGTCCCGGTGTCCTGATGGCGTGCACCGATTCCGCCGCGTCCGTACACATTCTGGCCATGGCAAAGAAGAAGGACGCGAACGTCAAGACGCTGCTCTGCATCATCTGCAGCGGCGGTGCTGCCGACCGCAACGGCGCCTACACGGTCTGCGCCCTGTGCGAGCTGAGCGGCCTCGCCGTGGAGCCGGCCGCCGCCTGACGCGCAATCTCCCTGCCTGCCGCACACAGGTGGAGCATGAGCGCATCGCAGAAAAGCCCGGCTGGCCGGGCAAAGACCAAGCAGGCCCACAAGCCGGCAGGCATTCCCGAAGGCGGGCAGTTCACCGCCGTCGCCCACTCCGAAGAAGTCCCGTCTCTTGGCGCCGGCCCCATCATCCGGATCCCGTCCCAGCCCTCGCTGCATGACCTGATCTATAACGACCGGCCCTCCAACGAGGAACGGCGCCACTACGGACGCAAAGTCATCGAGCAGGTCCTGGAGGGGGACGACTTCAACGTCGTCTTCTCCGAGGAGGACAAGGCAGGCATCCGGGAGGAGGCTGAGCGGGATGACTCCCTGGACCGCTCCCTGGAGAAGGAATGGTCGACCCCGCACCATCTCGGCGACGCCCTCGCCCGGGACCTGGCCGAGACCAGGAAGAAGCGCCTCGCCGTCGAAAAGCACTACGTCCCGACCGCCGAGGACACCTTCCACGCCGCAGCCTCCCACATCAAGGACAGCCCCGAGGAGTACCGGAAGGCAGTCAAGGAGGCCCTCCCGTACCTCGGTTCCCAGTGGATGGATGCCCTGATGCGTAACCACGAGCTGCAGCCCGAAGACTGGCAGCGCAGGGAGCTGTCCAAGGCGGCCACCATCAACGAGGCCGCCGCTGCCTTCGCAGCCGAGCGACCCACCGTCGGCGAGGAAGAGAACCCCAACTTCACCTCCCACCCGGTCAGCGCCCTGGAATCGCGCATCGACGGCCTCATCGCCCATCGCGGCGACCCGACCTGCGAAGAAAACCTGCGGTACCTGGCCAGCATGGAAGGCGCCGGCTTCGGCACCGAGAACATCAAAATCCTGGCCCGGAAACGGCTCGCCGCATGGCGCCACACCCCCATCGAGACAGGCAGCTAAAAGCAGCCCCCAACCTGGGCCCGCGCCCCTACCGGCGCGGGCGCCAGCGGTGGACAATAGGCCCATGAGGGCACTCCGCTGGAAGCGGCGGCACCACCATGGCGCGGACGCGGTGCAGGTTTCCCCGCATGCCGCACACATATCGGGCATGACCACCACAGCAGCCGCCGCACCCACAGCCACCACCGACGCCGACCGCGCAGAAGCCGGACGCCAGGCGATCGCCACCTGCCCTGAAACCTTCGAAGAACTCCGCGGCGAAGGCGACCAGCAGCTGGTCGAATACGCTGCCAAGGACGACGCGAAAGTCCTCGCCGCCCTAAACACCATCGGCGAGCTCAGCCCGGAGCAGCTGCCCTACCTTGGCAAGTTCCTGGCGGAACAGCTGGTGGAAGATGCCATCGAGGCCGAGTCGGTCAAGCAGCTCGGCGCCTACCGCGCCACCCGCCAGGCACGGACCGCCACCGACCCGCTGGCCTACGAGGAAACCGACCCGAAGCACCCCGGGTACCTCGACCGGGTCCTGGGCGCAGCCGCCTAGCTGCAGTCCGGGGGTAGCCGCACACAGACGGGCATGGCATTCAACCCAGCCCAGCCCCGCGTCCAGACCCCCGGCATCCCCACCAATGGCCAATGGAAGGCCGTCGAGCATCCTGAGAGCCAGCTGAACCTGGCGACCCGGTACGACGACGGCATCCTGACCCTGCTGGTCAACACCCCCGGCACCGACCTGCCTCCCATTGAGATGACCCCGGAGATCCTGCACGCCGTCCGCACCCGTGTGCAGGAAACCGGGGACCCGTCCTCGAGCACGGCCCGCCGCGCCGCCGAGGACGCCTACGAGCTGGCCAACGGCTACACCCCGGCTGAATACCAGCGCTACCTGTCGCAGAACGGCGACACCACCGCCTGGTACGGGGACCCTGACGCCGTGCGCCGCGACATCGAACAGCTCCGCAAGGAAGACCTCCACCTGGCCACCGCATATGCCTGAGCGCCGCACACAGACGGACATGAGCAACCAACCATTCAACGCCGCCCTCCACCCCCGCGCCGGCGACGGGACCTTCGCCGCGACCGCCCACTCCGACGCCGTCCCGGCCCTGGCCGCACCTGCCAACAGGTTCGCCGGTATCGATGACATCTTCGAGTTGGACAGGGCAACTTCAGCGGCCATGAAGCCTCTCCTGTCACCGGACCCCTCACCGGAGGATGAGGCCGAAGCCGAGAAAATCCGCGCCGAATGGCTGGCCGCCCGCACCAGCCTCTTTGAACGCAAATGGCGCCGCGAAAACGACGAGTATGCCGAGAAGATGGAGAACGAAGCCTACGCCCTGCTGGAGAAGGCGGCCCGGGCAAACCTGCGCAACATCTCCTACAGCCTTCGCAGCGAATACCCGGACGCAGCATCCATGACCCTCGCCCGCGACTACGACGAGGGAAACCTGGCAATCTACGTCGAATCCGTCAAAGACAGCGACGGCCAGGAGCTCGACGACGAAGAGGCCCGCAACATCGCCCAGCAGCTGGTGAGCGAATACAGCTCCCGGCAGCTCAGCCGCTTCGTCGACGAAGGCCCCGTCAACCTCACTGAAGCCGCCGCGTGGCACCCCGGGCTCACTGCATGAGTCCGAACACGCCGCCTATCAGCGCGGCGCACAGGCTCGGGGACCCCAAACCCCGGGGCGCGGTTGAACGTCGCTGGCTGCTGAAGGTCGGGGCACTTGCGACAATGCTGACCGGAACTTCTGCAATAACAGCACCCGCGGCGCGCGCCGAAACCACGGCGGAGAATCCAACCCGGGATTTTCCGTGCGCTTCCACCACCGTCAAGGATTTCGGTGCCGTGGGCGATGGAATGGCTGACGATACGGCAGCCTGCCAGGAAGCCATCACCACCTCAGCCGGCGGCGTCGTACGCCTGACCCCGGGGACCTACAAAGTCAACCAGCTCACCCTCCCGAGCAACACGACCCTGATCATTGACGCCGGAGCCGTAGTACTCCACACAACCAAAGGCGCCGTCTTCAAGGCCAGTGGCATCCAGGACGCACGCAGGACCGTGCTGACCGAGGCTTCAAACCGAGGATCATCAGAGGTCACTGCTCCAGGCCACGGTCTCATCGCCGGCGACACCTTCCGGCTGGCTTCAGAGGCTTCCTTTGATGCCTTCTCCACAGACTCGAAGTACGGAGAACTCTGCGTTGCCCAGGCAGTCAGCGGCGATGTTATTTCAACAGCAGCCCCTATCTCAGGCGCTTCCTACGCTGTCTCAGACACGGCCTACGTTCAGAAAATAACGCCCGTCTCCAACATCAACATCCTCGGCCCCGGTACTATCCGTGGGCTTCGGTCGCCGGCACTGGGCCAGTACGGCATCGATGTTCTCATGGGCAAGGACGTCCTCATTTCAGGGTTGAAGATCGAGAACGTTGACCGCCGGCATGTCTACTTCTCCGACTGCACTAACGCATGGGTGGAACACTGCAGGCTGAGCTGGGCCATCGATAGCACCATGGGGTACGGGATCTCGGTGGCCAATGCCTCACAGGACTGCGGGGCGCGGTTCAACGATATTGACTACGTCCGCCACGGCTTCACGACGAACAACGAAACTGCCTGGCCCGGGATTCCACGGCGGATCCTCTTCAGCCACAACACAGTGCGCAGCACCTCCAGAGCGCTCGGCGGCTCAATGGGCGGCGGTGACGCAATCGACACCCACACAGCAGCTGAAGACATCTGGATCGAGCACAATGCTGTCCTCAGCTCCTCCGGCCAGGGCATCAACTTCGAAGCACGTTCCGGACACATCGTGGGCAACAAGGTGAGCAGCGCTGTGTCCACTGGTATCAGCGTGCACAATGAATCGGACCTGCCCGGAAGAATCAGCGTGACCGGCAATGAGGTCTGCGGCAGCGGCGGGGCTGGCATACAGGTCAGATCGGGCGGCCGTGGAACCAAGGCCCGATATGAATACATCAACGTCTCCCACAATGTGGTAGCTGATACCGGTGGCAGCGGGGTGGTCATCGGAAGCGCCTCGGCCATTGGGGGACCAGAACGGGGCGTCACGGCCATAGGCAACACGGCGATCAGGTCCGGTGGCAGCTACGCGCTGCTCATAATCAACGCCAGCGGTGTTTCGGCCGCTCACAACAAGGGAATAGACGGGGCAACATCGGTCTCGGTAACGGACCTTGCCTCTTCAATCGGGGACGATCCGGGATATGTCTACAGCGTCATTTCTTCCGATGAAGTCACCGTCACTCCCTTGGCCAGGTATGTAGTCGTAGACACGGAAGCGCGGGCGCCGAGTGACAGTCTGACGCGAATCATCGGCGGGGCAAAGGGTCAAATCATTACCCTCCGAACCTTTGCCAACGCTCGGGACGTTGCGATAGCGGGGACGGGAAACATCCGAACAACCTCCCCCTTCACCCTGGATGCGGCCAGGGACTCAATCACCCTGGGCTTCGACGGCACCTACTGGGTGGAGCAGTCACGTGCAGATTTCCCCTCCGCCTAGCTCTATAGATCCGTAACCCCGTGCGGACGAAGGGTGAGGTGTTCATAAACGTTCTCCGCCGCACACATCAGGGGCATGACGACTACACTCCACCGCCAGCCCGAAGGCATCCCTGCCGGCGGGCAGTTCGCCGCCATGACCAAGAGCGACAAGGTCCCGGAACTGGAGGTGCCGCAGACCCTGAAGGAAGCTCTCGATCTGTCCACTCTGGCGCCGGGGCAGAGCCGCACGCTGACCCCGGCAACGCACGGGCTGGAGGGAATCGACACGATCACCCTCACCAATCACGGGCACGACGCGCCCCGGGCCGCTGTGCTGTTCCTGGAGCCGGCCGCCACGGCGCCGACCCCGAAAAGCCGGATCACCCTGGCGGTGACGCTCCCGGAGGAGGCGAACATTGCCGAGCTCTACGAATTCGATGACTGGTCCCGCCGCGGAGCGCGTTCAGCTGCCCTGTCCGCGGTCGAGGAGCACCTGGGCCTCAGCACACGGGATTACGCCCGGCCGGCCAGCGCTCTGCCCGAAGACACGGCAGCCCTGGACCAGGAAGGCAACCTCAGCTTCGAGTACCACGAGTCGGTGCCAGGCCACATCGATCCGGAGGACTTCGCCTCCTGGATGTCCGGCTATGCAGACTTCTCCGACCCGCTGTTCCGCCAGCGGCTGCAGGACGACATCAGCGAACGCTACAACGAGCGATAACAGAGCAGGCCCGCCCCGAACATGGGAGCGGGCCTGTTTTGTCTGACCACCCTGAGAGCCGGCAGCTATCTGCGTCGGTATGTCCTTGACTTACTCGACTTGGACTTGGACTCAGGAGTCTTCTGCTCCGGGACTTTCACCTCAGGTGCTTTCTGGGCCGGTGGCTTCATATCGGGTGCCGTCTGAGCAGGCGCGGTCGGCCTGGGTGCGGTCGGCGGCTGGAAATCGCCCGGGACCGGCCTGTAGCCCTCCGGGTATGGCATCGCAGGGTGCCTGCTCACCGGGGCCCGTCCTACAGGGGTGCGGGCCACTGAGTACTTCTTGCCGACGAGCACAGGGGAGTACAGCGAACGGTACGGGCTCAGGTACAGGAACGACGGGTGGAGGGCGTAGTACGGCGGGATGTAGCCCGCGTAGTGCGGCCCGCAGGCCAGCGGCGGATAGCAGCCAACCGCAGACGCCTGAGACACCTCCGGGGAGTCGTCATCGCCTGCGTCCTTGCGGGGAGCGCTGCAACTGGCAAAGGCAACGACCAGGAGGACCACGGCGGCGACCGCTGCCAGGATGATCCACGTCTTCTTCGGGATACGGCTCATGCCCACCATGTGTACGGCGGTGCTCCGCCATGTACTCACGGCGCCGCACACAGACGGGCATGACGAAGACACCAGTTCACAAGCCCGCCGGCACACCCGAAGGCGGACAATTCGCAGCCACCAGCCATGCCGAACCAGCCGTCGCCCTGGAGCCGGCAGCCGACGACCGGTTCTCATCCATGATCAGCGAGGAGTTCGCGGCGGACATCGACGCCAGCCTCAAGGGCAGGATCAAAGGCAAGGACTGGTACTCGGGAGGCACGGTCAACCAGGAGTTCGAGTCGGAGCCCGATGACGACGGCGGCATTTACATCTACACCCGCCACCCCAGCGCCGATGAAGGCGTCGCCTACACAATCAAGGCTGTCGACGGCACGGCCCGCATCACCCGCCATGACGACCACGGCCCCGACACCACGCCCAGGGACCTGCACCCGGAAAGCTGGACCGGCCCCGAAGATGCGGTGAAGGAGATCGCAGACACCATCCTGGACATGGAAGGTGGCGCCACCGAAGCCGCTGCTGACGCGAGGCAGTCCCCGGACGGTTTCGCCTCTGACGCCGAGTACCGGCGGTGGCGGGAACGATGATCAACCGACAGCCCGAGGGCATCCCCATCGGCGGCCAGTTCGCAGCAGCCCACCATGCAGAACCCGGCGTCTCGCTGTCGATCGCCCCGCGGCCCCGCAACACCATGCCGGCCCTTGGCTCGGCGGCTGCCGGCTACACGGACCGCCTAGATGAGGACGGAAGCCTGGTCCTGCAGGTCCGGATGGAAAACGGACGCCCCAACGACGCCGCCGACGGCACAGCAGCGATCATCCACTATTCGACTGACCCCGCAGGCTGCACCCGTGAAGTGTTCTACACCGATGGCATCCTGCACGACGGCTCCGGCGACAAGCCGACCGAACGCCGGACTTGGCCTTCGGGCCGGACCGAACTGGTCCGCGGCTTCCGGCGGCCGCACCATGGGCACACCGTCCAGCAGGACTCACCGGACGGCCAGCCCGCCTCCGTGAAGACCAGCGCCGAAGGCCACGTCATCACCGGCTACTACGCCGACGGCCGGTTGCAGAACCCGGCGCCCCGCACCCCGGCCCGGGTGGAGGTCCGAACCGACGGCACCCGCATCGAACAGCTCGCCCCGTTCGGAGAACTTGCCGACCTGCCCGACGGCACCCCCAGCGAACACCACTACGGCCCGGCGGGCAACCTGACGGCGGAGATCCGCCGCTTCGGCGGCTACGGCTGGGACTCCGATTACGGGGATCCGTCGGAGCGGCGCTACCGGGACAACGGCACCATCTGCAAGGAGGTTTACCGCTACCAGGGCGTCCTGCTCGATTCGCCGGTCGGCAAGCCGGCGCTGATCGAATACGCGGAGGACGGCAGTGTCACCAGGCAGATCGCCAAGCCCTTCCAATGGGACCCCTATCGCCACGAGGAGGTCCGCCCTAACGCCAGGGTGACCCGGCATCAGGCCTGGAAGTACAGCCGGAAGGAGCCGGTGCCGCGGTACGTTCCCGCGAGGTGAATAGGAAGAGACTGTGCCGGACTGACGCGTCCGCGACCCACGGGGCCCGCAGACTGGGAAGCTTGGTGCATGAGCGAACCCATCCTGCCGGCGCTGTCGGGCCTGAGCGTCCACGACCTGCTGCGCGTCCCCCACGAGGTCCTTGAGGAGCTGCGAAGGCGGGGAATCATTCGGGGACGAAACGTTACCGGCGATATTGGGGAGTACCTCGCTGCCGCCATGTACAACGTGGAGCGGGCAGCTCCGGGTACCCCGGGCTACGACGTCGCTGACGCCTCAGGACTGCGGATCCAGGTGAAGACCCGGGCTTTTAGCACCAACCCGTCCATTCGCAGGTACAGGGGGCTGGAGGGCGGCGGGTTCGATGCCGTGCTGTTCCTGGCCCTTGACCCGGTCACCTTCGAGCCGTTCCGTGCCCGGGAAGTGTCCGCCGCGAGGATCAAGGAGTTGATGTCCGTCCACCCCGGAGGCCTCAAGTACCCGCACATCAAAGACGAAGGAGTGGACATGCTTGAGCTGGCCCGGTCTGCGTACCGGCTGCTCTGATCGCGTGGCAGCGCGACCGGGAAGAGGCGCCGCACACAGAAGGTCATGACGCATAAACCAGCCCACAAGCCCGCCGGCATCCCCGAAGGCGGTCAGTTCGCCGCGACCAGCCATGCAGAACCCGCGCTTTCGCTGACCGTGGAGTCCCGGTTCGATGCCGAGGCCCATGCGGAGCTGAACGCCGCGATCAGGGCCGATACCGCCCGTGTTGAGGAGGCCAAGCGGAAGCTGTCCCGCATGCATCTCGATGCCGCGGTGGCCATCGTCCGCAAAGACTTCCCCGACGCCGCCGGGCTCGAACTGGACTTCACCTCATCCTCCGGCATGACCGCCAGGGCCGTGCGGGACCGGGACGGGAACGTCCTGAGCGAGGGAACATCCTGGATCTACTCCAGCCCTGGCGACGGGTCCTACCTCTGCAGCCACCTCGATGCCGTCCAGCAAAGCCTGTTCTACAACGGGGCGGAAGGCTTCCGCTACGAGGACGAGACGGGCGCGCTGGTCGTCAACCTGGACCACCGCTTCAGCGCGCCCGCACCGCCGGCCCCCGTCCTGGGCGGGTTCACCGCCGCCGAGGTCGAGGACTACCTGGCACGGGAGCAGCACGATCGCCAGTGCGGCTGCCACCTGCCGGACGGTATCTGCTGCACCCCGTCCTACGGGGAGAACTGGCGCCACCGGATGGGTGTGCCCGACGTGGAGGGCATCTTCGAGACCATCCAGGAGATGGCCGGCGAGAAGCCCTGACACTGACAGTCCTTTGTCGCGGGGAGAGAGTTTCCCGGCGCCGTACACATGTGGTTTGTTGGTACCCCGCGTCACCCCGCGGGCCTGCGGATTCGTAGCTCAAGCAGAGCAGGGATCTCGCCCATGGATGCCGGATTCAATGCCGGCCGGACTGCAGGCAAACGGGGTGGCATTGCGGTGGCAGCAGGGTTTCCGTTCAGGCGGAGGCCCCGGGTTATAGCTCAATGTGGCACAGAGCGGGGAGACCGAAACGCTCCCAGACGCAGGTTCGACTCCTGCTGATCCGCGGACAGCTCTGACAGGGACGACCATTCCCTGCCGGAGTCCACAGGGCAACGCCGGATGGTCCCGGCCGCGTCTTAGTAGGTTGTAGCACAAGCGCCCTGGCATCCCGAGGTACGTCCAGGCGGCAAATGCGGGCACCACGCTGAACGGCAGCGTTCTGGAGTAGCTCTCCGGGACAGCCGGACGGGTGGTGTCAGACGCCGGTTCGATTCCGGCCAACTTACGACCCATTGGTTCTGTAGCGCAGATGGTTAGCGCGCCGCCCTGTCACGGCGGAGGTCGCGGGTTCAAGTCCCGTCAGAGCCGCGCAACACCAGGCGGTGGCGTTCACCGGCCTGTGATGCCGTTGTCTCAACAGACGAAGCGGGTTGGGTGCGGGTTGATCTCCGCACTGCTAACAGCCCGTGGACAGCCTCCCTCTTGGCGACGACAGTCCTTCACCGGACACCCTAGCGACACGCTGCAAGCGGTAGGACGGCCCGTCACGGCCGCCGGTACCGCGTGAGCAGCCCAGGGCGACGGAACGACGGTGGTGGACGACTTCGGCAAGGCCGGCTACCCGTGACGGGGTAGTCGGCCGAACCGGATCCCTGTGCCGACCCCAAGACGGCGCGGGGAGCCCAATACTGCCCGGCGCAAGCCCGGCGGTTCCCCAGAAGCTCAGTTGGAAGAGTGCCCGTCCTCCGGCCGGGAGGTCCCTGGTTCGATTCCAGGCGCGGGAGCGATGGTGACGCTTTTCAACGTTGCCGTACACATGCAATTAAGAAAGCCCGAGAGAACCTGATTCACCCGATTCAGGCCCCTTTCACAGCCGAAAACAACCGGCTGAAAAGTTTTCCAAAAAAGTTCTTGTGAAAAGATGCGGAATTCCCATCTATCACGTAATGTCATTCGAGCAAGGCCACGAGGGCTTTGCACCAGACTTCAGAAAGGCAGGACAATGCGCTCATTTACGATGAACCGCACGCAGGCCGTTTGCGGCCGCAGCTTTGTCCTGCCCACCATCAAGCCATCGGCACTTCTCGCAGATACCAATGCCTCCGGACAGCACCTGACCCAGGCATGGGGTTACGAGAAAAGGCACCGAAGCGCTGACTGAGCACTGACTCCAGGGGAGTCGTACACAGGCCGCTTCGGGTAAGTCCAGCCCCGAGGCGGTCTTTCTTTTGCCCGAAAGCCGCCTCCACCCGGGACGGCCGGGAACTGGGGAGGTAGCTCAGTTGGTAGAGCAGCGGTCTCCAAAACCGCAGGCCGCAGGTTCGAGCCCTGTCCGCCCCGCGCAGTACAACCGCACTCTTCGGAGATGCAATTGTTGATTGAGAATTCCATAGTGAACGTGAAGTAAGAGACGGAGAAATTACCGGAACGCCAATTCCGGTAATGCTACTTCTCCGCGCTCAAAAACAATTCCCGGGCCGGCGCGCAGGTTTATCCTGAATGGCCGGTCCGGGAATTTCTCGGGAGATTAGAGCGTAGATGGCTAGCGTCCCTGGCTGTAAACCAGGTGCCTTCGGGCCCCGGGGGTTCAAGTCCCTCATCTCCCACTCCGCAGAGTAGAGCAGCTCGGCAGCTCGCCTGGTTCATACCCAGGAGGTCGCGGGTTCAAATCCCGCCTCTGCAACGCCCGTCTGGCGGAAATGGCAGACGCGCCAGCCTCAGGAGCTGGTGTCCCTCGGGACGTTCCGGTTCGACCCCGGAGATGGGCACGATGGCCATAGGATGGGTGGCCCAAACGCCGCACACGACCGACAGCGCCTTGACCGGCGGGTCGCGTGACGGGGTGATGTAAAACAAAGACCCTCCGCCAGGTGGCACTGTCCACAAGGCTGAAACGGAAGAACGGCGGCTAGTCACCGCCCGGGAGCCCGCTCAGCGCCTGGCGCCCCGGCCCGTCTGGCGAAACGGCAGACGCGCCTGTCTGAGAGGCAGGTGTCCGAAAGGACGTCCCGGTTCAAATCCGGGGATGGGCACTGCTCCCTAGGGGAGTGATTGGAGGGGCCAGCCGACTGATGGCGACGGCCGCTGCCTGGAGCGCAGTTGACGGACCTGGTCCGTGTGCGAGTTCGAACCTCGTCCCTTCCGCGAGCAGGACCAATGGAGGGTAAGCGAAGTTGGGGAGCAGGCCGACTGCTGATCGGCTAGGACGGGTGACACCGTTTTACGGGTTCGAACCCCGTGCCCTCCGCGGAGAGAGTTGTTCACGGCGCCGTACACATAGGCTCCTGAACGACGAATCCAATACCGGGCGGCGAGAGCTGGGCCGGGAATGGGGATATGGCGCAGCTGGTAGCGCGCTTGCATGGCATGCAAGAGGTCAGGGGTTCGAACCCCCTTATCTCCACGAGGTCCCAATGGGGCCGAGGAGCCCGCTTCACGGCGGGCTCCAGTTCGGGGCTATGGCGCAATTGGTAGCGCAGCGCTTTTGCAAGGCGAAGGTTAGGGGTTCAAGTCCCCTTAGCTCCACGGCCGCGGCAGGGCAGCGGTTGGGTCCAGGAACAACCCTGAGAAGGGCCTGCACGCCGACCGCCAGCCGCCCGGCATCCAACCACCACCACCACCGAGGAGCACGATGGGTACCACCTTGTACTCCGACGCGGACGGCATCTACGTTGCCTGGTCCGACCACCGCTTCACCGCCCCGCCTGCCGAGCAGACGGGATGGACGGGGCCCTGGCATCCCGTGACGATCCCTGGATCGTTCCCCGGGTACTGGTCACAGGACGTGGTCGAAGCAATGAACCGGGTCGCCGGACACCCCGACGTCACCGTCAAATGGCTGACGGCCTGGGAGGAAGGCGCACCAACCCTGTTGGCGCCGACCATCGGACTCAACGGCACCGACTGGGAAATGATCCCGGGCGTGGCCGAGGATGACCTGGCCAACTGGAACTGGTGGAAGCTGGCGAAGATCCGCGAGGACGTCGCCCGCAGCCGCCCGGATCGCATCGTTTGGCTGGATGACGACATCAACTTCGACCCGGCCTCCCTGGCCTGGGTAAAGGAGCTGGACATCCCCGTCCTGGTGATCTGCCCACGGACCGAACACGGACTCACCAGGGACCACCTGGACGAGATCGAGGCGTTCATCGTCCAGGACACGGGCCTGTAGCTCAGCTGGTAGAGCTTTCGACTTTTAATCGAGATGTCGCGGGTTCGAGCCCCGCCGGGCCCACGCATCATGACAGCCGGAAAGACGGTGAAGGCTTCCGTAGCTCAGAGGTAGAGCAGCGCACTCTTAATGCGCGGGTCGGGATTTCGAAATTCTCCGGGGGCACGAAGTGCAGTACGAGTCGCCAAGCGGGATGTACCTCGAGGATCGCTGGCAGGTTGTATTGCACTCCAAACGTGGGATCCGCTCCCCGCCCCAGTGCATGGGGCAAAAGCGGAGGCGCCCAGCCGGCGCCGGGCAGGCTCGTACCCTGACCCGGATGCACCGCCGGCGGGGCGTACACGGTCCTATAGCTCAGATGGTTAGAGCACTTCGCTGATAACGAAGGGGTCGCTGGTTCAAGTCCAGCTAGGGCCACTGCGGGCATTGCCCGCTTGATCCGGCATAGCTCAGTTGGCAGAGCACTCGACTGTTAATCGAGGTGTCCCTGGTTCGAGCCCAGGTGTCGGAGCGGAAGCAAGCTCGCCCCTGATGGGGCTGGACGGTAAGAGCCCGGATAGTGCGCCGTGGGGGAATTGGCAGACCCACCCGCCTCTGGAGCGGGGTTGTTCCTGGTTCGAGTCCAGGCGGCGCAGCGAAGCAAGCAGGACCCTCGGCGGTCCTCCGGTAAGAGCCCGGAATGGAGTAGTGGCTCAGATGGCCTAGAGCACCCGCCTGTCACGCGGGAGACCGCGGGTTCGAATCCCGTCTATTCCGCGGGAAGCGGTGCTTCCTCCAGTACCAGGCCCTCTTAGCTCAGTTGGTAGAGCGTTTGTTTCGTAATCAGAAGGTCGCCAGTTCGATCCTGGCAGAGGGCTCGCCGCAACACCTCGGGGTATGGCGCAGTTTGGTAGCGCGCGTCGTTCGGGACGATGAGGTCGCAGGTTCAAATCCTGTTACCCCGACGCAGTACAAAAATGGCGGGATGGCGGAGCGGCCTAACGTGACTGCCTCGAAAACAGTTGCCCGGGTGAAACCGGGCCGGGAGTTCAAATCTCCCTCCCGCCGCTTGCAGGACCCAGCCGATCGGGCTGGTATTGGCGGGGTGGCGGAGCGGCCAAACGCAGCTGCCTTGAAAACAGCCGTCCGGGCAACCGGACCAGGGGTTCGAATCCCTTTCCCGCCGCACACATGAGGTTCACTCAGCAGTACCAGCTACCGAAAGGCAGACCCGTGGGCCTCAGTTTCCGCAAGACCATCAAGCTCGGCAAGAAGACCCGACTGAACGTTTCCAAGTCGGGGATCACCGCCTCGCGGAAGGCAGGGCCGGTGACGGTGAACAGCCGTGGCCGGATCACCATCCGCCTGGGCAAGGGGCTTACCTGGCGCCTCTAAGCGCCAAAGCCGGCACGGTCCCCGTGACGGCTAACGGGATGTAGCGCAGCTTGGTAGCGCACCTGACTGGGGGTCAGGGGGTCGCAGGTTCAAATCCTGTCATCCCGACGGATTGGAATGGGTTGTCAGTCTTCCCAGCGGTTCTTGTCGGTCCACCGTTCACGCGGGTTGGCGGCCTCCTCGGCCTGTTCCTTGGCGTCATCCCAGGCGTCCTTCAGGAAGTGCGCTGCCGTCCCTACAAAGATCGCGGCGATCAGTGTCCCTACTGCCTTTACCATTCCAGCCCCCATCAATCGACAATCCATCGATCTTAGCCTTCAACGGCCAGCATTACCCGGCATCGCCGGTTTCGGCTTCTTAGCTCAGTTGGTAGAGAGCACGACTGAAAATCGTGAGGTCCCCAGTTCGATCCTGGGAGTAGCCACGGGGGAGTAGCGTCCCTTCTTGTTCGCCGCGATGAGTCGAAACAGCGGTCGTGCTGCGCCGGTGCGAATAAACGGCGTCCCAATACCGATGAGGGAAAACCTGCCAAGGCATGCGGTCGTCCACGGGCACGAGAGTCCGGGCAGGTGTCGGGCCCCGCTAAGGCCCTAACCCTGTATTGCCGGCGTGGTGTAGAAGGAAACACAGCAGTCTGCCAGTCTGCCGTCGCGGGTTCGAGGCCCGTCGCCAGCTCGAAGTACCAAATGCGGGAGTAGCTCAGATGGCCAGAGCGTCACTCTTCCAAAGTGAACGTCGCGGGTTCGAATCCCGTCTCCCGCTCGAAGACGCCCCGTGCGCCGTCGCGCCTCCGTAGCTCAGCGAATAGAGCAGCGGCCTTCTAATCCGCGTGTCGCGGGTTTGAATCCCGCCGGGGGCACTTGCAGGACCCGCCCGATTGGCTCAGTGGCAGAGCACGTTCTTGGTAAGAACGAGGTCGCCGGTTCGATTCCGGCATCGGGCTCGATGCGCCGCCGCACAAAAAGTGCAGTGTGCGCAGCATGGTGGGTGTAGCTCAGTTGGCAGAGCGCCTGGTTGTGGTCCAGGAGGTCGCGGGTTCGAACCCCGTCACTCACCCCGGTTACACGCCCGCGTAGCTCAGGGGATAGAGCGCCTGCCTCCGGAGCAGGAGGTCGAAGGTTCGAATCCTTTCGCGGGCACAATCATCACCTGGCCCCCATCGTCTAGTGGCCCAGGACTCCGGCCTTTCACGTCGGCAGCACGGGTTCGAATCCCGTTGGGGGTACACACGAAACAGTCCAGCAGTATTACCTGGCCCCATGGTCTAGCGGCCTACGACACCGCCCTCTCACGGCGGAACCACGGGTTCGAATCCCGTTGGGGTCACCCAGTACCACGCGCCCATAGCTCAGTTGGATAGAGCGCCGGTCTACGGAACCGGAGGCCGGGAGTTCGAGTCTCTCTGGGCGCACTCGATTTGCCTGCCTGTATAGCTCAGTTGGTCAGAGCGAAGAACTCATAATTCTTAGGTCGCTGGTTCGAGTCCAGTTACAGGTACCAGGTCACTTCACGAAGATCGGGGTAACCCCTCTGACCTTCGAGTTTTTGAATGTAGGGTTGCTTTCCCACCGGGACTTGTATTGCGGACAGTAGCCGTAGATGGATATGGCCAGGAGGACGCTGGTATCCCAGACCCTCACACTTCGCCATTTCCCCAGTTCGATCGCAACCTGAGTGAGGTCTTCGTTTTTCGGGATGAGGTCTTGGCAGATTGTCGGGGCCATGGAGGATGCGCTGTAGTCGCCCTTGACTCCGTTGTCCTCAGCGGCCTTGTCCGCCCATGCCTGTAGTGCTGCCCCGCCGCTGGGAATGTCCATATCAACCCTGCTTGGTTCCCTGGAGCAGCCGCCCACCAGGGTGGCGATGACAGCAAGGACGGCGAGTGTCTTCATGCGCGCAGCGTTCTTCATTCGATCCCCCAATTTGTTCTCTATGAACCATAAAGCACCTCCGGCCCGCCTGGCCCAATCGGCAGAGGCACCGCACCCAAAATGCGGGTGTTCCCGGTTCGAGTCCGGGGGCGGGCACTTAAGGATCGGGGGGAGAGGTTCAGTTGCCGTCCTTCATCAGCACCAACGTCCCTCGACAACCCGACGGGTTTTCGCAGTGCCGGTAGCCTCCGTCCGGGTAGTCGTCCCTGGCTTCGGCCATGGAGGTGTACTCGTGCTCGTCGTTGCCGGCACAGCGCCCACAGGTTTTCTCATCGACGATCTCGCTGGCGACGATCTCCGTGTAGCCCTCCATCGGATCAGAGGTATCGGCACCTTCTACGTCCTGGTCGTGACTAACGCCGGCCCGGTTCACTTTGATCTGCCTCAGCTTGTCCCACAAGCCCATATCGCTTCCTCATTCCTTGAGGGCCTGGCCCACTCCAGGGCAGCGCCGGGTAGAGCCTACATCGGCCGTTCAACGGTGAGGGAATGCGGCAATGCCGCACACATTGAAGAAGTTGGATACCGCTGCGCAGGCCTGCGCGCAGTCTTAGAGCCCGCATGGGGCTGGTGGTCCAAGTCCCGCTGGCGGCCCGGCCGGTCAACGCCGGCGGGATAAAACGCAGGTCTGCGCTTGTATAGCTCAGTTGGTAGAGCGCCTCTTTCACATGGAGGAAGTCCGGGGTTCAAGTCCCTGTGCAGGCACGGAATCCGTAAACCTAGGCCCCGGCAACGGGCAGTGCCGAAAATTGCGGACGGGGTAACGCCACGACACGGCGGGAGGATCCACGGTCACGCAGCGGCTGTGGGTCCTCCATGCTTGTGTAGCTCAGTTGGTAGAGCGCCCGCTCGACATGCGGGTTGTCCGGGGTTCGAGTCCCTGCGCAAGCACTTGCACCGAAGTTGTCCAGGGTCGCAGCCAGTTAGCGGCTGGCCCCGGACGCCACGGGTGTCTGCGCCCCCTTAGCTCAGATGGCCAGAGCATCGTACTTGTAATACGAGGGTCGCCGGTTCGAATCCGGCAGGGGGCTCCATCTCGGCGGGTTCACAGGCCGAAAAGTCTACGCATGTACGCCTTCGAGGCCCGCGATGGCAGGCACAGATCGAAGGAATGACCCTTGCGCGCACTGAAACACCTCTCCGCTGCAGCCATCACCGGCGTGCTCATGCTGACCTCGGTCAGCGCAGCCGTGGCAGCGGACACCACCCCGATGGACCCCAACCCCGGGCCGGCAGGAAGCTTCTCCTGGAAGGGCTTCAACTGGCAGAAGCGGTTCTGGGACGGGGCCCCGCACTACAACAAGGATTTCGACGCGGCCAACGTGTCGAACCCTGACGCCAACGGCTACGTGAAGCTGTCTATCACCAACCCGACAGGCTCAGCACCGGTCGCGGCAGAGTTCCAGTCGACCCGCGAGGGCTTCGGGTACGGAACCTACAGCACAACGGTCCAGAAGAACGTCAGCGCCCTCCAGAAGGAAGTTGTCTGGGGCTGCCTGTTCACCTACGACCCGAACGCCACCCCCGGATACAACGAGATCGACCTCTGCGAGGCATCGGCATGGGGCGGCGGCGCAGCCTATGGAGAGTCGTGGCCGGTGGAGCAGGGCCACGGGTACTGGTTCGACGCCAGCAAGCCCGCCGGCCAGGGGAACAACACGGTGAACTTCCTGGCGCCGGCCAGCAGCGTCACGACCCACAAGATGGTCTGGGAGCCAGGCAAGCTGACCTTCGAAACGTACGACGGCGCCGGATTCACGGGTTCCCTGCTGAAGCGCACGGTCCTGGAGGGATCAACCGTCCCCGTCCCGGCCAAAGAGCAAATCCACTTCAACCTCTGGGTAACCGGCGGAGGCGGAGGGGACGCAGCGCACGTCAAGCCTGAAAGCGTCACCCTGCAGGACTTCAGCTTCACTCCGGCCGGCACCGCAACTGCTCCGTCCGGCACCACCGCAGTGCCGGCGCCGACCGTCACGGAAAGCCCCATCAGCCTGACCGGAACGTCCGTCACCAAGGGCGGCAAGGCGAGCAGCACCTTGCAGTGGACCGGTGCCGAGGGAGCCACGGTGAAGCTGAAGGTCAACGGGGTCAGCAAGAACATCCTGAACACCGGCAGCTACGTGTACCGGGTGAAGGGAAGCGGCTTGACCACCTACGAAATCTGCGACGCCTCGGGATGCTCCAACAAGCTGACCATTTAGGGGAGGCGTAGGTCCCTCAAGTGGCCTGCGGGGATTGCCTGCAGGCCATTTGAGGTCTCCTTAGTTGCCAGGTTGGGCGCCGTCGACAGTTCGCATTTATGCCGCACACATAGCCTTGTACGTCTTCGGGGACCCCACCGAAAGACGCTGGGGCAGCGGCAGGCATCTTCATGCTTTGGCATTGGGAGGGGCTTGCCGCTGCCCTGTTCCCCAACAACCGAAAGACGAAATTGAAGAAGCCATCCATCCTTGGCAAGGGCATATCCCTGGCCACTTTGAAAGCCTCGGCGCTTGTCCTTGGCCCCCTGCTCACGGCAGGGATCGTCATGGGAGCCTCGTCCGCGGCTTTCACCGGGTCCTACGAGAACCAAGGCAACTCGTGGACTGCCGGCAGCGTATCGCTCACCGGAAGCAAAGCCACTGCTGCCTTCACGGCCAGCAACATCGCCCCGGGCTACACCGAGTCTCACTGCATTACCGTGACCTCGAACGCCTCCCTTCAGACAGCGCTGTCGTTCTACGGCACGCAAAAGAGCAACGTGAACCAGCTGGCTGAGAACCTGCAGGTCACGGTAGCAACGGGCTCCGGCGGCGTGGACGGCTCCACTGCCTGCACGGGCTTCACCTCCGAGCAGAGTGTCTTCAACGGCACGCTGGCAGCGCTGGGCGCGACCAACGGTTCCGCCGCGACGGCCATCCCCATCACCAAGCCAATGCCCGCAAACGGCGGCGCGCAGCAGTTCATGATCACTGTCTCCTTGCCCACCAGCACGGGGAATGCGCAGCAGAGCGGGTCGGCGTCCATGGACTTCGGCTGGATCAACCGCAGCTAGTGAAACACCTGCGGGCCTCTGAGGAACACGGGCGGCCCCGGCCAGAGCGGCGGTGGACTGCTCTCGCGCGCGGAACCGCCGCCGTTCTGGCACACTTCTACCTCGGCATGGTCGTGAGCCTTGCCGCCTGCGCGTTGCTCCCGTCATTCTTTCTGTGGCACGTCACGGTAGTGACATCAGGCTCCATGGAGCCCACCGTCCAGACAGGGGACGTTGTCGCCGCAAAGCCCCTCTCGGGCCACGAGGTAGCGGACCAGGTCAAGACGGGCATGGTTCTCCTGGCCGACAACCCTCTGAAACCGGGGACCTTGTACACCCACCGGGTCACCCAGGTCCTTCCCGACGGCAGGCTGGTCATGAAGGGCGATGCTAACGCCCAGCCTGATCCGGTACCGCTTTCGCCAGAGGCCGTCCGCGGCATCGAAGTCCTACGGGTACCGGCGGCAGGCTTGCCGGTACAGGCACTTCGCACCGGCCAATATGTCCCCGTGGCGTTATTCGTGGCGGTGACCGTCCTTGCCATGCTCGTCGTCCGTGACGACCGGGCCAGGGAAGCTGCTGCGAAGCGTGCCGGCCAGGATGTCCTGACCGGTGACGGGCCGCGGGAGGACAGCCGCCGGGGTGTCTTCAGCAAAGTGGCATCCTGGGCAGTAGTTCCGGTGGTCCTGGTCCTGGCTTTGGTCACGACGGGATCGGAAGCGGCGTTCACCGGATCCACCATCACCCCGGGAAACCGGGCTGCTGCGGCCTCGTACTTCCCCGTCCCGCCCATAAGCGCCAAGCCAATGCGGTTCGGTGTGGCAGAGGCGATGTTCGGCACTGACGACCTGGACAAGGTAGCCCGTGAAGTGAACGAGTATCCGTCCATCGCCATGTACTACAGGGACTTCAGTGCCCCGCTGGACATGGCGTCACTGAACAAGGTCATCAGCAAGGGCGTCACCCCGATGGTGACGCTGGAGCCCTGGTTCGCCAATCCCGGCGGAACCAACCAGCCAAACTTCAAGCTGAGCAACATCGCCGCCGGCGGGCAGGACACGTACCTGAATTCGGTAGCGGACCAGCTGCTGGCCGCGGGCAGCCCGCATATATTCCTCCGGTTCGCCCACGAGATGAACGGAAACTGGTATCCGTGGTCCGAGCAGGTCAACGGCAACCAGGCGGGGGACTACGTGCTTGCCTGGAGACACGTCCATGATCTGTTCGCCACCAGGGGTGTTGCCAACATGGACTGGGTCTGGGCACCGAATGTACCCAGCTCCACCACGACGAAACTGGCCGGCCTGTACCCGGGATCCGCCTACGTCGACTACACCGGACTGGACGCGTTCAACTGGGGCACCACACAGGGCTGGTCCACGTGGACACGCCCCTGGGACCTCTTCGGATCGGGCCTTGGCGCCCTGCAGTACGTGGCACCCGATAAGAACATCATGGTGACCGAGACATCGTCGGCCGAGTCCGAGGGCGCCAACAGCAAAGCCGTATGGATCGCTGACCTTGTCTACTACCTCAACCACTGGGGTGACGGTAAGGCGATCCGCGTCGTTGCCTTCAACTGGTTCAACATCAACAAAGAAGCCCCATGGCGTCTGGACAACAAGCCAGAAAACTACACAGCCATGAAAAACGCCCTGGCAGCCCGCTGACGACGCAGCAGCGGCGCTACTGCCGCTGCTGCCGGCGGATCTCTTCCTGCCGGAGCCGCTCCATGGCTGCTGCCCGGATGACCTCATCGGGTTCGAGTCGGCTGCCGCCGAAACCCATCATCAGATCGTCCAGGTAAACGTAGGGGCGTCCTTCCGCCGGATCACCATCCCTGACTGTCGCCGAGTCGATGAGCTCCTGGAGAGCCACCGGGTCGACAGGGCCCGGGGGCAAGCCCTCATCCAGGTCCTGGACGTAGATGAAGGGTAGCCCGGGAGAGGGGTTGGCGTTGATGACGGAGTTCATGTGGATCCAGGCGTCCAGCTTGGACGGGTCGATCTTCTTGTCGGCAGGGATCCTGAACGAGCTCATGCGACGACGTTATCGCCACGGGCTGCGTCTTCAGTGACAGACGCGCTGAAGCCGCGGTGTGGCCGTCCGATTTGCCCGCTGTTGAGATGATGGGCGTCGAGAAGCGGACACGAGAGAAGGACGGCCATGGCCGAGCACAACGATGGCCCGGAGCGGCTGAGCACCGACGAGCTGGTCAGCCTGATCGATGAGATTGCAGCCGGCCGCGGTTCCGGTCTGGTTCCCGAACGGACGCCGATGGATGACCCTTACTGGCCGGCGTCGGACTACTCCCAGCCCAAGCCGTCGCTGGAGGAAATCAGGGCCCAGATCAAGCGGGAGCAGGAAGCAGTGGACTCGCGGCTTCGGTCCGGCGAGGACGTCTTCGTGATCACCGCCAGCGGCGCCCGCCGGGTCCACCGGCCAGGCTGCTGGCACGTCCGGCACACGGTGGACCGGACAGAGGCCTGGGACATGGTGCTGCAAGGCTACGAAACCCTCCGGCCGGCTGACCTCGGCATGGTCTACCGGATGCCCCACGTGCTCTCACGCCAGGAAGTCGAGGCACTGAACAGCTACGTCACCTGCCAGGTATGCGCCCCCGGCCTGGACCACCAGCGCAAGAAGTTCACCTTCCCGGTCCGCCCCATGCTTGCACTGAGTTTTGGAGCCCAGCATGTTGGCCGGGCAGTCTTCACCGAGGAAGGCGAAGAGCTCGGCGCCCTGGTCAGCCACCAGCGGATCGTCACTGCCGACGGCATCCGCAGCATCACCACGACGACGCTGCAGACGCTGGAAGGCGACGGCACGGAGAAGTACGTGTTGGCACCAAAGGAAAGTCTTTGATCAGGCGGTGAGAGTTCCGGGAGCCGCCGCACACATAAGCTTCGTCGGGCACCCCAAGGGTCCGGCGTTTGGGGGCTCTAGCTCAGATGGCAGAGCAACGGTCAGCGAGGGCGCCCTTTAGCTGACTGTGTCGGTAGGTTCGAGTCCACCGGGCCCCACGGGAAAAGCCGCTTCGGCGGCCCTACCAACGGGGGTGATTTGGTTTCGATACCACCTGATCATTCCGAAAAGAAGCGGGTCCAGAAACGCACGGTCATCTGGCTAAACAGTCCGGGCAACCAAGAGATGCCAACGCAACTCGCTCTGACCTCGCTCTCGCCGCTTAGCCGGCCGGAGACCAAACCGGGGTCTGTCTCAAACCGCATCAGGCAGCTGGTTCTCGGCCGCGGTTTAGGCATCAGCCAAAGGAGACCTGGATGACGGCAGCGCTGCGCGCCGGCATCCGTACCAGCAGCTAGACCGGGACGGTCCGTTGTCCGCCATGGACCGGCCGGGTCGATAAGCACCAAGGTGGACTACACCCGTAGAAGAGTTCGGAAGCAGGGGGTACACGAGGGTTCGATCCCCTCCACCTCCACGAATGACCGGGGTGTCCCAAGGGGCGTCCCGGCTTTCACATGGCGTTGTGGGCGAATTGGTAGAGCCGGCAGTCTGCAAAACTGCGCCTTCGGGCAATTGCGGGTTCAAGTCCCGTCAACGCTTCGATGCTGGGTGCGGGGAGACCTGCGCCGTGATCCGCACACATGGGTTCTGCCGGGAACCCCTGGCACTCCAGGAACCGGAAGGGTCATCATGTCAGCCACGTTCAGCGCCGAGATTGGTCCCATCAAGGGCTTTACCCTGAAGTGCGTCCACGGCGCGACCAAGCACCACTTCGACACCTTCATCAAGGCCCAGACCTTCCTGCAGGCCGAAAAGGATGAACACGGCGGCACCGGCCACCTCGCCGAATGCGGCGACGAGTTCTGCGAGGCCATGCTGATGTCCATCGAGGCCGTCGAGGAGGACCCGTCCCCGGCCGTCCGGGTGAGCTACCACAACGCCCGCCACCTGCTCGACCTCCTGGGCTACGGGCACGAGACCTCCGTCGTCGGCGGTTCCGACACCGCCGAGAACTTCCTCGGCCGCGTCCTGGTCGCCCTGGCGGTCAATCCTGCCGACGCGGGTGTCCCAGCGACGTCCAGCAAGAACGCAGGGAGCCCGGAAATGATCCACTGCGGCCGCCGCGAGGGCTACTCCGAGGACCACCTCGAAGCCCTGCGGGAAGTGGCAAACTTCGCCGCCTCACGCGGGCGTGCCGTGCAGTGGTGCTGACCTGACCAAGCCACCCACGCGGGCCGTCAGGACTGTCAGCCCGCGCCATCACGAAAGAAAGACCCCATGACCCAGAAGATCCGCGACGTCATCATCGTCGGCTCCGGCCCCGCCGGTTACACCGCAGCCATCTACACGGGGCGGGCCAACCTCGACGTCCTCGTCCTGGCCGGCGAAGAAGAACCAGGCGGCGAGCTGATGAAGACCACCGAGGTCGAAAACTACCCCGGCTTCCCCGAAGGCATCATGGGCCCCGAGCTCATGGCCGGCTTCGAAGCCCAGGCAGAGCGTTTCGGCGCGGAAATCCTGTTCGAAAACGCAACCGAGCTGGAGCTGGTGGGACCAGTCAAAAAGGTGACCGCCGACGGCGAAATCCACCTGGCGCACTCGGTCATCGTCGCCACAGGATCAGGCCACCGCAAGCTCGGCCTCGAGCACGAGGAACGGCTCTCCGGCCGCGGCGTCTCCTACTGCGCCACCTGCGACGGATCGTTCTTCAAGGACGTCGAGGTCGCGGTCGTCGGCGGGGGAGACTCGGCAGCAGAAGAGGCCCTCTTCCTGACCAAGTTCGCGTCCAAGGTCTACCTCATCGTCCGCGGCAAGCAGATGCGTGCATCGAAGATCATGGCAGACCGCGTCCGGTCGAACGAGAAGATCCACGTGCTCTACGAAGCGCAGGTCACCGCGCTGCATGGAGGGGACAAGCTGGACGGTGTCACAGTCTGCGTCGGGGCCGACCTGGCCAGCCGCATGAGCCTCAGCGGACTGTTTGTCGCCATCGGCAACGACCCGCGCACCTCCCTGGTGGCCGGACAGCTGGAGCTGGACCGCTTCAGCGGCTGCATCAAGGTGATGGGCCGTTCGTCACAGACCAGCGAACGGGGCGTCTTCGCCGCCGGCGACGTCGTGGATCCGCGCTACCGGCAGGCCATCACCGCCGCCGCCTCGGGATGCATCGCTGCCCAGGACGCCGAACACTTCCTGGCGACCACGTCTGCCGCCGTACTGGAGGCAGCCACGGCCTGACCGGCCGTTCCGCGCTGGTGTAATGGCAGCACGCCGGCCTTTGGATCCGGATGGTAGAAGTTCGAATCTTCTGCGCGGAGCTTGGCACCACCGCTTGACCCCTTCACGTTCGCTTGGAATCCGCACACATATAGGTGTCCCGCTTCGGCGGGATGGAAGCAAGGAGCCGCGAACACGCACAGGAAAGGGCGCGGATGTCATGGAGAGCGTTCTGGTTCTCAACGCAGGGTACGAACCCCTGCACCGGGTGTCGCTGAAGCACGCCATCAGGATGGTCCACCGGGGTGTGGCCGAGGTCCTCAAGGACGACGGTGAGCTGTTCGGCCCCTTCGCCCGCCCGGTTGTGCTGCGCCTGATCCGGTACGTGAAGATGACCTGGCGGACCCGGGCCACCTGCACGAAGGAGGCGGTCAAGCGCCGTGACGGCCGCTGCGCCTACTGCACGAAGGGCAAGGCGGAAACGGTTGACCACGTGGTCCCGCAGTCCCGCGGCGGGCAGAACACCTGGCTGAACCTCGTGGGCTGCTGCTTCAAGTGCAACCAGTACAAGGCCGACCGCACGCCCGCAGAGGCGGGCATGAAGCTGCTGCTGACGCCCTACGCACCCAAGGACCGGCCGCCGGTATTGCCCGCGTTCGACTTCGCCGAGCTGTCCTGAGAGGAGGCCCCGACACCCCGGGGCCTCCTCTTGTTCGTGGGTCCGGGCAGCCCATTGTGACAGCGTTCTGACTCCGTTCCTGGATGGTAGCTGTGTGACTGGTGGGAAGCATGTATGCTCACCCCTGTTGGGGGACACTTCTAAGTGGTGTGCCGCCATCATCACCCGCGGAAAGAAAGACATCATGAAGAAAAACCTCGCTCTCGTTGCCCTCATCGCCGTTCCCCTGCTCGCCGGCTGCGGCGGCTCCACCACTTCCTCGGCCCCGGCCGCCGACGGGTCGGCAGCCCCGGCTGCTGCCGCTGCTGCGGAACCCAAGGCTGCTGAGCCGACCGTTGGTACCCCGTTCACTGCTGACATGGGCCAGGGTAACGTCGCCAAGATCACCATCGTCTCGGCCCAGTTCGTTGACGCGGTCAGCACCAACCAGTTCGCTCCGCCGGCCAAGAACGGCAAGTACCTGCAGCTGGACGTCCTCTGGGAGACCGAGAAGGGCACCACCAGCTCCAACCCGATGTACTTCGACGCCAAGGACGCAGAGGGCCGCAAGGCTGACCTGAGCATCGCCGGTGACGGCATCATCGGCTCCAGCCCGGTCGCCGTGGGCGACAAGAACCGCGGATTCGTCAACTTCGACGTCGCACCCGGCCCGATCAAGGTCAGCATCACCAACCCGATCCTGCAGCCGGTCGCATCCCTCACAGTTGCGCCGTAGCCAACCCTCCACGGGCAGCCCCGGGCCACCACGCCCGGGGCTGTTTTGTGCCCCTTTCGCGGCGCCGGCCCGCTGGTGACGGCACAGCGGATGTCTACGCATGTGCAGTGGCATGACGCTGATCGATTCGTATGCCGGTAGGGAGCGGTCCTACGCCCGCAACTTCTACAACGGTGACCATCCTGACGCGCTGCGCTCCGGGACCGGACCGGGCCACTTCATGTTCACTGCCCCGCACGCCTCCAACTACCTCCAGGACGGACGCCGGCGCTTCGCCGAACCCTACACAGGCGCCCTGGCCGAGACCCTCGGCGACCTCACCGGCGGCAGCTGGGCAGCATCCGCCGGCATTGCCTCGGAATGGGAGTACTGGGAGGAACGCCGTGACGCTTTCAGCGAGGCAGTCCGCCAGGGCGTCTCGGACGGGCACTTCATCGTCGACCTGAACGGCCTGAGCCCCCGCTACGGCGCAGACATGTTCATCGGGCTGGGCACCACCCCCAGCCAGGAAGCACTGGACCTGGCCGACGCCATCGTCTACGAGTTCTCCGAATACCAGGTCGTGGCCGGCGGGAAGCTGAACGCCACCTCGCCGCGCACGGTCCGGTCGTTCGCGGCCAGCCAGGACGGGGACGCGATCCAGCTGGAGCTCGTGCCCCGGCTCATCAACGTCGCGGACCACCCTTTCGGGCCGGAAGACTTCATCACACGCCTCGCCGGCCTGCTGGGCGCCCATGCGGCCTCACGGCTTGCTCTGGAGACGGCCGCCGCCTGACGGGGACCTGGCAGCTCCTGTCCGCACACATGACGGGCAGAAAGTACCACTGCCACTGGAGGAACCCATGCCTTGGATCGTCAGCATCGTTGACCGGGCCGACCCCGTACACCGCCCTGCCCCGCCCGCCGTGCAGGCCCGCAAGGATGAGCTGCTGGCTCTCTGGTCACGCCACGTACGGCCGGTGACCGGCCACGGGGACGGCGACTTTGAGGACTTCTACGAGCAGGCAGTCCGGCTGCAGGCTGCCCTGAACGCCTTCGGTGCCGACAATGTCTGGCTGCACCTGTCCTCCGACCGGGACACCGCGGTGAACGCCGGAACAGGGGAGCGCCGCCCGGCAGTGGTCCTGGGGCACCTGCCCCGCTACGGCGCCCAGCCCAGCCAGCGCCATCAGGACGTGGACATGGAGCAGGCCCGGCTGGCCGCCGATTACTACCTCTACGACGCCTTCCTGGCGCGGGCCGGACGCCGCGTCCAGCTCTGCGGATTCATGCCCGATGACCCGGCTGCCGTTGACCTCCGCGATGTCCTGGCAGGATTCGCCACTGACGGCATCCGGCGGGCCTTCCTGAAGACCACCCAGATCAAGTACGCCGCCTTCCCCCTGGACCTCCCCGAAGGCTTCGCCCGCGGTGATGTAGGCAGGGCCGTCGACGACGTACTGGACTACGGCGCCATGAACCTGGAGGGCAGGTCCGAGAACCTGATCGCCCAGGAGTTTGTGCCCATGGAATACGAATACCGTGTCTTCGTCGTCGGCCAGACCGTGGTCACGGCCGCAGGCTGCATCGAGGAGTTCACACCCCTGGACAACAACGGCTACAGGTTTGACAACCAGCTGCGTCGGAACCGGCAGGAGAAGACCCCCGTCGAGGTTGAGCCCGCCATCGCAGGCGTCCTCACAGGGTTTGCCCGCGACGCCGTGGACGCACTGGCGCTGGAAGTGCCGGCCCTGACGGACTACGTCATCGACGTTGCGCTGGGCGCCGACGGCCAGCCCCTGATTGTGGAGCTGAACGGCCTGCTCAACTCCGGCCTGTACGCCAGCCGGCCGGAGCTGGTGGCCGCTGCCATGGCCGCGGGGGAGAGGGCTGTGTCCGCCTAGTTCGCAGCCAGGTACTGCTGGACGATGGCCTCGGGCACCCGGCCGCGGGGGTTGATCTCCAGTCCCTGCACGAGGGCCCAGGCACGGATCGCCTTGGTGTCAGGCCCTGCGGTGCGCGTCTCGGCAGCTGCCTGCTTACGGCCTCCAGTGCGGCGGGCTTTCTCGGTGAAGCGGCTCAGGATGGAGCGGAGTTCGGTGGCGTTGGTGTCGCTGAGGTCGACCTCATAAGCGGTGCTGTCCAATGCGAACTTCACCGTCTGGTGCGCTTCGCTGCCGTCAAGGTCATCAATGAGTTCTACTACGAGTTTCTGAGCCACCCGAAGAGGTTACAGGACCTGACCTGCGCAGATGCTGACCGACACCCCTTTTCCGGTCAACGCTCCGTCATGACCGAGATCAGCCGCCAGCCCTCGGGCACCTGAGCCTGCAGTGCTGTCCTGGCTTCCTCGTATTCGGAGGCCTCTGCCCGGATTTCCTTGGTCTCGAATGGCTGGATGACGCCGACAACTTTCACCATGCTTCAATCCTAGGGCCGGGCATATCCGCAGGTGCCTTCTTCAGTAGTGAGAGAGGACACTCGCACTTTTTGCCGGCAGCCGCACACTGACCAGGCATGAGTAGCTTCCAGCCCCATCACCCGGCAGCCACCCCTACCGCCGGTACCTACCGATCCGCTGACGGACGCTCCCGCGTAGTGCAGGGCGTCCCGTCCGGCGGCCAGTTCGCCGCAGAGCGCCACAGCGACTCTGTCATCAGCCTGGCGATGAACCGCCGGCAGGACCTGTCCACCGTCATCGCCATTCCGCAGCGCGTCTACGCCTCGGTCCGGACCCTCGTCGGCACTACAGTCCGGAAGGTGCGCGGCCAGTCCCTGGCAGAGCGCCCCTACGACCGGCCCCGGGCATATTCCGCAGGTGCCCAGGCGGCTGTCGGGCTTCTGGCGTCCGGGTCCGCAGGCCGCCGCTACGCCGTGTCGTAGAGCCGGTGAGCACCCTGACACATTCTGCGGCCGGCCGCACACAGAGGGGCATGACCACTGAACCGAACCGCGTTGACGCGGGTGTGCCCACCGGCGGCCAGTTCGCCGCCAAGATCAAGAGCGACAACGTGCCCTCCCTCGCTGCCCCGGCCCGTCGGCCGGAGCTTGAGGGCTGGCCGGAGAGCCTGCCCGAGCCCGAAGTCGACGTTCAGGTTGGCGAGGGCGGAACCATCTCCACGCTGGTGAAAGTGAACGGCGAAGAGGTCTTCGACATTTGGAACCCGGCCGACGACATCCACGACACCGAATCCGATGACTTCGAGAACAGCGCAGTCCCGGAGGACGTGTACGACGCCGCGAAGGCGTGGGCTTACACCAAGCACAATGCGATGGCCGGAGCGATCCGGGAGGAGCAGCGGGCCGCCTTCGAGCGCGCCCGTGCCCGCGTCATCGCCAAGGCCACCGGAGAACGGCGTGAGGTCACGACGGCGGAGCTCAACGAGTTCCGCGACAACAGCCTGAAGGCGTCTACCCAGGCAGACGAAGACCTCGAGCTTTCAAGCGTTGCCCTTTCCGCCAGGGCAATCCTTGAAGACCACCCGACCGCTGCCTTCGCCGACCTCCAGGTCGGTTCCTGGGACAACGGCGACTTCGTGTCCGGGGCGAGCGTCAGCGACGCCGAAGGCAACCTGCTCTATGAGTACGTCGAAACCGACGGAGCCACCGACCAGGAAGAGAACGACAACTACGTCGTCGACACGCTCAGGACCCTGGGTGCAAACGCCGAGCAGTCGCACTGGGCAAGTGCCTTCTCCACCGGTAGCTACGGCGACGAGCTCTTCACCATCGACCTCCGCAAGGCTGCTGCCTGGGCGCCAGGGGACGAAGCATGAGCCCGGTCAGCCACAAACCCGGCGGGCAGCCGGACGGCGGCCAGTTCGCTGCTGCCGCCCACGCTGACCCTGCCATCGGGCTCCGCGGTGACCTGCACGTGGACCGGGAGGCGGCGACCTACTTCGCCGACCAGGTCGAATCGATCCAGCTGGAGGGCCTGAAAGGGTCCCTGTCCGGACGCGGAAACGTTCTGCGCTTCACCTCAGTTGACGGCCGGAGCTTCGACATCCAGCAGGACGGACACCTCGACGGGGACGGCACCTCGGGCTGGGCCATCGACAACCACGACTGCACAGACAGCGACGACCCGGCCTACGGACTCCGGATCGAATCCCGCACCGACAACCTCGGCGAGGACCTCGCAGGACTGATCTTCGAATCCCAGACCACCGAAGCCTTCACCCTGAACCAGGGCAGCGACGACTACGTCTTCCGGGCCGTCTCGGTCAGCTCCAATGACGATGGCGGAGGCGTCCTGAACGCCGACTTCGTTGACGTCGAATCGGGCGATGACCTGAGTGTCTACTACGACGTCGACCGCCAGAAGCTCAGCGTCTACTACGACGGCTCTGAGCTGACCTCAGACAAGGACCGCGACGAGGTCCTGAAAGACCTCACGGACTGCTCCGACCTGGACGCACCGGAGGGTTCCCCGTCGGGCCGGATGGCCTGGCACATGGAACGCAGCATCAGGGTGCTCGCCGCCAAAGACGATAGCCCCGAATGGATCCACCAATACCGCACAGCAGGACTTACCTGGGAGGACAGGAAATGACGAAGCACGAACCCGCAGGCAAGCCCACCGGAGGCCAGTTCGCCCGCACCACCCACTCGGACGGGGTTCCGTCCCTGGCCGTGACTCCTGCACGGTTCTACGGCGACCAGCTGGAGGAACACTGGGGCCGGTTCACCACCGCCCGTGACGCGATGGCACAGTCGGCCCTCGAGTCGCTCTCGGCCAGCCTGGAACGCGACTACCCGGAAGGGTCCAGCGTCTTCCTCTCCGTGGACCCGGACCGCCCGACCTGGATGAAGCTGACCGGCATCCGCACCCCGGACGGCCAACGGATCGATGACACCGAGTTCACCGGCTGGAAGTACGACAGCGACGCCGACATCTCCCCGCTGGAGGCAGCCGAATACCTGCCTGCCGACGAGAGCCCCTGGCAGGACGCTTCCGTCCGTGTCCCGGACGAGGAAGCGCTCGACCCGGCCGTGAACGAGTGGTTCCTGGACATCGAAAAAATCAAGGGCCTGAAGCAGCAGGCAGCATGAGCCCGGTTGCCCACAAACCCGCCGGCCAGCCCAGCGGCGGCCAGTTCACCGCCGTCGCCCACCCGGAAGGCTCCGTGACCCTCACGTCGCCCTCCGGGGCAGGTCAGTCCGCCGAATGGCACCTGGAACGCGGCGCCATCAACGCGATCTACACCGCCGGGCGGGGCTTCGGCCGCAACCGGTACGGCAACCCGGAGCGCATCCAGGAAGCCTATGACGCCTCGGCCGCTTACCTGGCCGGCGTCGGGCTGCCGTTGAGCCAGGCGGAGATCGAGGCCCGGGCCAAGTACGTCGACCTCTGCGCCGGCTACGAGGCAGACAAGGGCACCCTGGATGACCGCACCCGCCGCACCCGGCAGTACGAGGCCGCCCGCCAGGCGAACTGGATCATCGAATACCGCCACCAGGCGCAGAACAAGGCAGCGCGTGAAGCCCGCGCGATCGAAGGAGCAACCGCATGACCGTGACACCCAGCCGCCAGCCCGAAGGGATCCCCATCGGCGGCCAGTTCGCTGCCACAAGCCACAAAGAGCCGGGCATCACCCTGGGGGTGGTCGAAAGGGACCCGGTTGGCGAACTCATCGAACAGCAGTACACCGCCGCGAAAGACCGCTACGAGGCGTACGAGCAGAACGCCTGGGCCTCCGATGTCCGGCGGAAGTACCCTGACGCGGCCTTCGCCTACGTCGGCGTCACACAGGACCGCGGAGGGCGCTATACCGCCGGCATGGGCCTGTATGCGGCGGACGGTGAGGAGCTCGATGTCGCCGAGGATGACCAGGTCTTCTTCGAGGACACCTTCAACGTCTACTGGGACATGGAGGTCCACGGCGGCGACGAACTGAACGACAATGCGGGCAACAGCGACATGTTCAGCCTGGATTCGATCAAAAACCGCTGGGACGGCTTCCAGTCCTCCCCGGAGCCGCAGTCGGACCCGTTCGCGCACCTGACCGGCATGGAGCGGGCACGGGCACAGTCGGAGTACGCCGCCCAGCTCAACCGGGAAGCCACGGCCGCCTACGTGCAGCAGATCTCCGCGAAACTGCTGGCCGTCAACCCCGATTTCGGCCGGCTGTACGTCAACCGCAAGGCCGACGTCGAGTCCGGACTGACGTTCACCCTGGACCGGGTGGAGGACGTCCACCGCAACGTCGGAGACGTTGACCTCACCGAATTCGAGGAGTACGGCTTCCAGGACGTCCACCTGGACCCTTTCGTCGACTGTGACGATGCCACCGGCGACCTCTACATCAACCTCGACCCCGGCACCTGACCTTGCCGGAGTCTCCCGGAGAAGCCCGTTTCTGTTCGCGCAGGGGCGGGCTTTTCCGTTGCCTGCCGCACACAGACCAGTGACAGGAAGACCCACCGAAGGAGCATCATGACCACCGACCCCAAGCGCCAGCCCGAGGGCATCCCCACCGGCGGACAGTTCGCCGCCACCGCCCACGCCGAGCCCGGGGTGAGCCTGCAGGAGCCAAGCCCGTCCGGGCTGACGATCATCGACGGCGCGGAAAACGACATCGCGTGGGACTCCCCGGAAGACCAGGGCCGGTATCTGGAAGCAGCCTTCTTCCTGGAGGAGGCCGGCATTGAGGGAACCGTGAAGCCGCTCTACACGAAGTACCGGGATGAGGACGGGTTGGACGCCCTGGTCCTGGAGGTCGACGGCCGGAACATGACCGTCCATCACGCCGGCACCATGAGCCCGCAGGTCCGCTACGGCGACGACGAGGACGACGCCTGGACGTTCACCTCCCAGGCCGGCGACGGGACCGGAAAGAACGAGCACGAGGTCCTCGCCGACCTGCTGGCCAGCGCCCGCCACGACGCCGCATGCCAGGAGGCCTGGCGCCGGGACCCCAACGGGGAAACCTTCCAGTACGGCGATGAGGTGAATGTCAAAGACTTCGGTGTCCGCTACGCCGAAGACGGCACCCGGATCATCACCGTCGACGTCGAGAAGGACGGCCGGTACTGGGAACTGGTACAGCGCGGCAACGACGACGTCGAGGTCTCTCTCGAAGGCCAGCCCCTCCAGCTGCCGTTCATCCAGCTGGATGTCCTGGCCTACGACTTCGACGAGGACCACGACGAGGGAACGGGCGACATCCGCTGGAAGGCGATGATGAAGGACGCCGCAGACCGGGCCGAGAAGGAGCCCGGCTACAACCCGCGCGGCATCAACCGCCGCTGACCACCGGACAGTGAACGACAGAAGGCCCCTGGCGACGTGCCAGGGGCCTTCTGTCTGGTGCTGTGCACCGCTGCCGATCAGGCGGGGGAGAGGACCTTGAGTTCGTGCCGGATGGCGTAGTCCTGGCCTTCCAGGATTACCTGGGCGCAGATGTCAGTGACGGTGTTGACCACGATCGGGGCCAGCAGGTTCACGGTAAGCGCCCCGTCATGGTGGTTCGCCACGACGAACGTTGCGACCTCATCAGGGCCGACGGCCTTGATCAGGGCTGCCTGGGCGTCACTGATCACCGGCTGGTAGTCGGGCAGGTGCATGCCGGCGTCAAGCAGGTACAACCTCTTCTCGGGAGCGTCCAGGGCGTGCAGGCTGAACAGGCCGTCGGCGCCCGCCACGGGGTTCAGCTCGAAATCAATGAGCTGGCCCAGTCCCGGCAGGGGCTCTGCGAATGTCAGCCCGGTCACCGGAGGAAGTCCATCAGGGTCCGGGGCAGGATCCTGCCAGCAACAGCCAGGGCCGCCTCGTAGTTGGTGGACGTGAGCTGCAGGTCAAGAATGGCCTTGCTCATGTCCACATCCTCGATTCCGGCTCGTGTGGCTTCCAGGTTTCCTTGTTGGGTCACGTTCACGTCCTGTGCTCGTTGAATTTGGGCGTCGCGGGCACCGATTGCGGCGTGCTCGGCGACCAGGGTGGACATCCGCTTGTCGAGGGCGGAGATATTGGAGGCGGCGTTCGCGCCGGAGCGAAGGTCCGCGGCGATCTTGTCGATCAGGTCGAAGGCAGATCCCGCCCCGGTGCCGAAGATAGCGGCGCCGTCGGCATCCACCCGGACCGTGACCCCATCGGCGACCCGGCGGTCCACGGTGCTGCCCGTTCCGGTGTAGGCCGCGGGTGAGCTGCTGGTGAAAGCCACGCCGGCGTCCGAGTTGCCGGCGAAGACGTTCCGGCCCATAAAGGTGGCGTTCGCCTGGGAGAGCAGGTTCTGCTTGAGCCCCTCCAGTTCCGCGGCGATGCCCTCCTTCGCCTCCGGGGTCAGCACGTCGCTGGAACCCTGGATGGTGAGGTCTTTGACCCGGCGCAGAATGTCCGTGGAATTGGTCATGGCCGTGTCGGCGGTGGTGAGCCAGCCCCGGCCGTTGTCGATGTTGCGGCTGTACTGGGCTGCTGCAGCCTGCTGCGCCCGAACCTGCAGGGAGGAGCCGGTGCCGGTCGGGTCGTCCGAGGGACGAGTGATCCGCTTCAGGTCCGACACCTGCGTCTGCAGGCTGGCCAGATGGGCTTTGTTGGCCTGAAGGTTCCGCTGGGCGGACGCCATCAGGGTCTGGTTGGTCACGCGCATGCTCATGATCAGCGTCCTACGATTCCGGTGCGGTTGATGAGGGTATCCAGTGCCTGGTCGATCGCCGACATGACCCTGGCAGCCGCCTGGTAGGCGTGCTGGGCGGAGAGGATATTCACGTTCTCCTCGTCCAGGTCCACCCCGGAGGTGGAGGCCTGGGCGTTGACGGCGGCGGCCGATGAGGTTTCAGCGAGGTTTGAGTGCAGGATCGCTGCCTTGGCGGTCACGGCCGTGGTGGTGACGATGTCCGACCAGGTCTTGTCCGGTCCGGTGGTGGAGGATGCGAGGTCGGCGATCCGGTCGGCGTTGCTGCCGTCGTATGCCCCTGCCCCCACGGTGCCGGTGGCGAGGTCATCCTTGCCCTGCGGGACCGCTGAAAGCCCCAGAGCGGCGGGCGCCCCGGCGGTCAGGCTGAAGAACTCTCCGCCCGCGTTACCGGCCGGGGTGTTTCCACCCTGGTGGATGGCATTCACACTGCCGGCGAGGCTGCGGGCCAGCGCGTTGAAGGACTCGGCCGCTTCCGCGATCGCACCGCCCTGGCCGCCGTTGGCTGCTGCCAGCACGGAGACAGCTCCGGCGAGCTTTCCGCCGCCGGGGTTGATCGGCTGCCCCGGCTGGTCAGACCATTCGACAGTGACCGGGGAGGCGGCAGCGCCGGACATCCGGGCTGCGCCGCTGACCGCAACGGTCCGGGTCGTCACGCCAGAGACCAGGGCGTTGCCGCCCACAACGACGTCGATGGTGCCGTCGGCCTTGTCACGGATGGTGCCCCCGGCCAGAGTGGCGATCTCGGTGGCCAGCTTGCTGCGCTGGTCGATGAGTTCGTTGGCGTTGCCCCCGGCGGCGAGGGTGGAGCGGATCTGCCCGTTGAGCACCGCAACCTGGGAAGCGGTGGCGTTCAGGTCTGCAGCCATCGTGTCCACACTGGCCCGGGTTGCGGTCCACTGATCGTCCATGGCCTTGTACCCGCTGGCGATTTTCCCGGTCAGGACGTTGGCGTTCTGCAGCAGCACGTTCGCCGGTGCCGCGGTGTTGGGCTCGTTAGCGACATCAGACCAGTTGGCCCAGAAGGTGTGCAGCTGGGAGGAAATGTTGTCGGTGCCGGGTTCTCCGAGGTTCGCTTCGACAGCGGAGAGCACATCGGCGCGGACGGAGGCGTACCCGGATTCGGCCGCGGTGGAGCGGACCCGGTTGTCGGCCATGAGGTCCCCGAGCCGGGCGATGGAGTCCACGCTCACGCCCTGGCCGGCGGCCGGACGGGTGGAGGCAGCCAGCCCGACGTTCGCGGGGGCGCCGGCGGACGAGATCTCGACCCGCTGCCGGGTGTACCCGGCCGTTCCGGCGTTGGCGATGTTCTGCCCGGCGGTGTCCATAGCGGTCCGTGCCGCAGTGAGGCCGGTGAAGGCGGTGTTCAGCGCACCGAATGTGCTCATGCTCAGAGTTCCTTATCCAAGATGCGCCCCCGGCCTGCGGGGACGGCGTAGGTGGCGGCGCCGTGGGCGTCATAGGTGCCGGCTTCGGGCAGCAGGGCTGCAACGGTCTCCTGGGCTGAGCGTGCTGCGGCGCGCAGGAACTGTTCGTTCTCATCCCGGAGCTGCTTGATCGCGGCGGTCTGCAAGCTCATCGCGTCCAGGTGGGAGCGCAGAAGGTCATCCCAGGGCTCCGGGGCGGCTGCCGCGAGCTGGGCGAGGGTGGCGTCTTCGGCCACACCCCATTCGATGGCAACGGCGGAGCTCGCCACGGTCCGGGCCAGCCCGGCCTGGGCGAGCTTCTTGACGACCTGCTCCACTTCGAGGCTTGCGTGGTGCAGCCACTTGCTGGCACCGGCCTTGAGCAGCAGCTGCTCTTCGACGAGCTTGAAGGTCAGCATGTCGAGCAGTTCCCGCTCATGCCAGAGCAGGGAAGACAGGTTGTCGGCCCCCATGATGTGGTCCCCCCGGTTGAGGTCTGTGATGCGCAAAGACAGCGCACTTCAGGGCGCGTTTTCGCCCCTATGAAAACAGTCGTCGGCGCCGCCGCCGATGTTAGTCACCCGGAGCCTGTGAACCGTCCCCGCCGACAAACGGCCCGTCGGGGCGCCGTGCGCATAGAAAACCACGGGGGATCGGCCAACGAGTGCCGCCGGTGAGCAATTTTCCGGATGTCTACGCATGACCAGTTCTGCGACCGTTTTTACGCCTATAGGGGGCAACCTAATTGAATCGTGCTGATCGCGATCGGATCGTTCTGAAGAACCTTCCGCTCGTCGGCTACCTTGTGTCCCAAGTTTCCGCGAAGGCCAAACATTTTGACCGGGACGACCTTGCGTCTGTGGGCACCCTCGCGCTGATCACCTGCGCCGAGTCCTACGACCCCGCCCGCGGGGTCCCCTTCAGTGCCTACGCCCGCCACCGGATCCTCGGCGCGTTCACCGATGAAATGCGCAACGACGACTGGGCAAGCCGCACCACCCGCCGCCGGATCACCGACGTCACCACCATCCAGGACACCCTGACCAACACGCTGGGCCGGAGCCCCTCCAAAGACGAGATCGCCTCCGCCCTTGGGGTGGACAAGGAGAGCGTGGAATCGGCCCTGGCCGACGCGGACCGCACCGTCACCGTTCTCGACGACGCCGCAGCGAACCTGCTGCTTGCCCTGTCGCCCTCACCGGAGGAATCCCTTCTGGTCCAGGAACAGATCGCCTTCGTCCACGCCGCCGTGGCATCCCTGCCCGAGAAGATCCGCTACGTCATCGCCCAGGTGTACCTGGAGGAACGCAGTGTCAACGACCTGGCCGACGAACTGGGGTCCACCCACTCGGCCGTCTCCCAGGTCCGCAGCGAGGGAATCCGGCTTCTCCGCGACGCCATGCAGGCCCACTACGACACCGAGACCGTGGCCGACGCCCCGGGCCAGCGGCGCATCTCCCAGAACCGCCGGGCCGCCTTCCTGGCAAGGGTTGCAGAGAACACCCTTGGCGGGGTCACCCGCCGCCCCGTTCCCGCACTGGCGGGAGCCTTCTAGTCACGGTATTTGTGCAGACAGTGTCTGCACAAAACAGGGGCTGATTGCCTGCCCAAAAAACTTTTTCCGAAATTGCTGACACGCGCCGGCCGATTAACCGACCTCTTTTGTGAAGGCCACGGACGGCCTGGAAGTACGAAGACCCAATCACGGAGGAATTCATCATGGGCATGGCAATCAACAACAACCTCATGGCAAACAACGCCTACCGCAACCTGAGCCAGACTCAGGACAGCGTGTCCAAGTCGATGGAGAAGCTCTCCAGCGGCCTGCGCATCAACCGCGCAGCTGACGACGCAGCAGGCCTGTCCATCTCCGAGGGCCTGAAGTCCCAGGTGTCCGGCTCTGCCGTTGCAGCCCGCAACGCCCAGGACGGCATCTCGGTCATCCAGTCCACGGAAGGCGCCCTGACCGAGGTCCACTCGATCCTGCAGCGCCAGCGCGACCTCGCTGTCCAGGGTGCGAACGACACGAACAACGCCGCTTCCCGCGACGCCATCAAGAAGGAAGGCGACGCGCTCGGCAAGGAGCTGGCCCGCCTCACCGAGAGCACCAACTTCAACGGCATCGAGCTGCTCAAGGGCGCTGCCGGCAACGCCGGCGGAACCCTGAACATCCAGGTCGGCACCGGTGGCACCGCCAACGACACCATCACGGTGACCCTCGGCGACGTGGACGCTGCGGTGGGTACGCTGGCCGGCGCAGCCGGTGCAGCGGGCTTCGACGTGACGGACAACGCCACGGCCCAGACCACGATCAACACGATCGACACGGCCATCGCGGCTGTCTCCGCCCAGCGCGCAGACCTGGGTGCAACCCAGAACCGCCTCGAGCACGCCACCAAGACCCTCCAGGTCTCCGGTGAAAACCTGCAGGCTGCCCAGTCCCGCATCGCCGACACCGACATGGCACAGGAAATGGTGAAGTTCACCAAGAACAACATCCTGTCCCAGGCCGGCACCGCCATGCTGTCCCAGGCGAACCAGTCCGGTCAGGGCGTGCTGTCCCTCCTGCGCTAGTCGCTGAAGGTCGCAGAAAAGCAGTAACTGCCGGTGGCGGTCAGGTCGGGCCCTATACCCGCCTGACCGCCACTGGCGTCTGAACAAGCAACAGGATGATTGGAACAAACCACCGTGGGAACATCGATTGACGGGCTCGCCAGCGGCCTGAATACCACCGCGATCATCGATTCGCTGATCGCCGTGGAAGGGCTGCCCCAGCAGCAGCTCAAGGCCAAAGCCGCCGCGAACCAGTCGATGATCGCCGCACTGCAGGGTCTCAACACCCGGCTCACCCTGCTCAACAGCTCCGCCACGGCCATGGCCCGACCCGGTGCCACCAACCTCTTCACCGTGGTCACGAACAACCCGGCCCTCACGGCAACAGCCTCCACCAGCGCCGCCCCCGGCTCGGTGGACCTGACGGTCTCCCAGCTGTCCTCCACCAAGGTCGGCGTCACCGAGGCGTTCACCTCCTGGCCCACGGACGCCTCCGGCAACCCGGTCCACCTGACCCTCGTGGACAAGTCCGGCAAGGCCACCGAGATCACCCCGTCCTCGACCTCACTGGACGACGTCGTCACCGCCATCAACGCAGCCGGCGGGGGAGCGACCGCCATGAAGGTGCCCGCCGGCAACGGCACCTACCGTCTCCAGCTGACCTCCACCACGGCAGGGGCTGCCGGGGACTTCAAGGCCTACCAGGGCACCGCAGCCGAGGTCACCGCCGGGACCGCCCCGGACATGTTCGCCCAGCCCACCGCCGCAGTCATCAAACCCGCGCAGGACGCCACCGCCGTCCTGTACGCCGGCACCGCCGCGCAGCAGACCATCACCTCGTCCACGAACACGTTCAAGGAAGTCCTGCCCGGCCTCTCCATCACAGCGACAGCCGTCACCACCACTCCGGCCACCATCACGGTCACCAGCGACACCGCCGGGACCTCCAAGCAGGCCGCTGACCTGGTGAAGGCCGTCAACGACGTCCTGGGCTTCATCTCGGACAGCGCCGCGGTAGCGACCACCTCCAGCTCTGCCGGCACCACTGCCGCCAAGGGCGGAATCTTCACGGGCAACTACGCCATCCGCAGCGTCAGCGCCGCCGTGACCGAAGCCGTGGTCGCCCCCATCAACGGCAAGTCCCCGGCCGAGTACGGCATCATCATCGAAAAAGACGGCAGTTTCACCTACAACGCGGACAAGTTCGCCGCCGCTATGGCAGCCGACCCGGCCGCGACGCAGAACGCACTGAGCACCATCTCCACCCGGGTTGCTGACGCCACGAAGAAGATGACCGACTCCATTAGTGGGACGGTTCCGCAGCTGGTCAAGGGCCGCAACTCCGAAGTGTCGGACCTGAACAAGCAGATCGCCAGCTGGGACACCCGGCTGGCCAACCGCCGCGAGACGCTCAGGGCCATGTACAACAACATGGAAAGCCTGCTCGGAACCTTCAAGGCGCAGGCCTCCTGGCTCTCCGGCCAGCTCGCCTCCCTCACCGCACCCGCCTCGAACAGCTAAGGACCACCGATGACCGCCACCGCACTCCGCGCCAGCCAGCTCGACCAGTACACGACCGACGCGATCCTCTCGGCCCCGCCGGCCAGGCTGCTGACCATGCTCTACGACCGGCTCATGCTGGACCTGGGCCGGGCGCAGTTCGCCCAGGAAAACAAAAACTGGACCGTTGCCACGGAAAACCTCCTGCATGCCCAGGCGATCGTCACCGAACTCGCCGCCACGCTGAAGGGCGACGCCTGGGATGGTGCCGCGGACCTCCTCGGGATCTACAACTACGGGCTGCAGGCCCTCATCGGCGCCAACATCCACCGCGACGTGGAGCGGACCAAGGAGTGCATCGTCTTGTTCGAACCGCTCCGCCAGACCTGGCACGAGGCAGCAGGAACGCTTCCGGCACAGACCACTGCGCGTCCGGGCGGGATGCTCGCCGTTGGCTGAGGACGCTACCGGCCCCGGCGACCCGCTGGCCGAGTGGGAGGCCATCCTCGACGGGATCGAAGCGTCCATCGCCCTGGCCTTCGCCGGAGAAGACCCCGAATGGTCCGCCCCGGCCAACCCCGGTCCAATCCCCGAAGCGATGATCGGGCGGGCGCTGCGACTGCTGGACGCCCAGCGTGAAGCCGAGCTGATGCTCGCCGAACGGCTCGTCACGGTCGGGCGACACCTGGGAGCAGTCAGCTCCATTCCGGTTGAGGTCCCGGCCGGCGCCGGCCGCCTCGACATCAGCGCCTGAGCGGCCCGCCTTCACGGGAAAACCAGGGACGGACGGCCGTCAGGGCACGGCCCGCATAGTAACCCTGTGACCATCACCCATACAGCCCGTCCGGACGGAGCACTCCCAGTCCGGCTGCTAACACCTGCCCGTCGTTCACCGACGGTATTGGTGGAGCAAGGAGTGCTCCTTCGTACGGCCACGGATCGGCCAGTATTTTCAAAGGCAGGCTGCCGTGTTTGATTCTGTGACGTCAGTGGCGCTCTCCAGCGCCCTTGACGGGCTGGCCCTGCGCCAGCGGACCATCGCCAACAACATCGCGAACCTGAACACCCCGGGCTACCAGGCCCGCAGGGTCGCCTTCGAGGACGCGCTGGCCCGGTCGGTGGCCTCCGGGGACGGCCGCGTGACCGCGACAACCGCCGAATCACTGGAACCGACCCAGCTGAACGGCAACAACGTGAACCTGGACACCGAAACCCTGTCCAATATCGACACGGTGCTTCGCTACCAGTTCGCCACCCAGGCCGCCGGCCATGAGTTCACGGCCGTCCGGACAGCAATGAGGACCAACGGATGACATTCGACGCCATCGGCATTGCCGGAACCGCCCTGACAGTCCACCGCAAATGGCTCGACGCCACTGCGGACAACCTCGCCAACGTCAACACGGCGAAGCCCACCACGGGTCCTGCCTTCCAGGCCCGGTACGTCCAGGCGGTCGAAGGTGCCGGGAATTCCGGAGTCTACGTCGCCGGAACCACGCTCGGTGATGAACAGGGCAGGCTCGTCCACGACCCGACCAACCCTCTGGCCGACGAGGCCGGGTACGTGCGGATGCCGGACATGGACCTGAGTTCCCAGATGAGCTCGCTCATCATGGCCCAGCGCGGATACCAGGCCAACGCAGCCGTGGTGGACCGGGCCAAGACCACTTACGAAGCAGCACTCCAGATCGGAAAATAATGACCATCCCAGCCATCGCCCCTGTTTCGGGCGTGACCGGCACCGGCTACCTTCCCGCCGTGAAAGCCCCTGCCGCCACCGACGGGTCCTCGTTCGGGGCCGCCCTGGCAGGCGCCGTGGACAACGTCCAGCAGCTCAAGACCACCTCCAACGACCTCGCCGTCAAAGCCGTCACCGGCGACCTGAACGACATCCATTCAGCCACCCTGGCAGCCACCCGCGCGCAGGTGACCCTGGAAATGGTTGCCGCCTTCAGGAACAAGGGCGTTGACGGGATCAACGAGATCATGAGGATGCAGGCCTGATGCCGCCACAGCTGCAGGCAGCTTTGACGCGCCTGAAAACCTTCGTCACCGGCTTTTCCGCAGCACAAAAGACCCTCGCGATCCTGGCCGTCGCCGGGCTTGTCCTGGGCGGGGTGGCGCTGACCACCTGGCTGAGCAAGCCCACCATGACCCCGCTGTTCTCGGGCCTGCAGGCTGCAGACGCCTCCAAGGTCACCGACATGCTCAAGGCCGACGGGGTCGCCTACGACCTCACCGACGGCGGCAGCACCATCCTCGTCCCCGACGACAAGGTCTACGCCGAGCGGCTCAAGGCAGCAGCCGCCGGGCTGCCGTCCAACAAGTCCACCACCGGGTACTCCCTGCTGGACAACATGGGCGTCACCTCCTCGGAGTTCCAGCAGAACATCACCTACCAGCGGGCGATGGAGGGCGAGCTGGGCAGCACCATCGGTGCCATGAACGGGGTCAAGCTGGCCACCGTGAAGCTGGCCATCCCCAAGCCGACAGTGTTCTCCTCCGAGAAGGCCGACCCCACGGCGTCCGTGTTCGTTGAAACGAACCCCGGCGTCACCATCACCCCGGACCAGGTGCAGTCGATCGTGCACCTGACCTCCGCGTCCATCGACGGGCTGAAGCCGACCAACGTCGCCGTCATTGACGCCAGCGGCAACACCCTCTCGGCCGTCGGTTCCGGAGCTACCGGTTCGGCCAGCAAGCAGTCCGCCGACTACGAGAAGCAGGTCAGCACCAACGTGCAGACGATCCTGGACCGAATCGTCGGCCCCGGCAACTCCACCGTCGCTGTCGCCGCGGACATGGACACCCAGTCCGGGACCAAGGTCGACGAGTCCTTCACCCAGCCCGACCAGGCCCCTGCACTGTCGGAATCCTCCGAGACGCAGGACTACACCGGCACCGGCGGCAACTCCGCAGGAGTCCTCGGCCCGGACAACATCGCCGTCCCCGGCGGCACGGTCGAAGGCGGCGAAGGGGCAGGCGGCGCCGGCACCTTCTCCTCGGACAAGACCACCAAGAACAACGCGGTCAACAAGACAACCCAGACCACGAACATCCCCTCCGGAATCCTGAAGCGCCAGACCGTATCCGTCGCGGTCAACTCTGCGGTCCCGAACGTGGACATGGCCCGGATCAACGCCCTGGTCGCCGCCGCTGCAGGCATCAACGCCGACCGCGGTGACGTCATCACCGTCGAAAACGTCGCCTTCGACCAGTCCGCCGCCCAGGCTGCCCAGGACGCCCTCGCCGCAGCCAAGGCGGAAGAAGACGCCAAGGCCGCCGCTGCCATGTGGACGGGCATCGGTGTTGCCGCCGCTGCGCTGCTGATCCTCATCCTGGCCCTGGTCCTCTACGCCCGCCGCAACCGCCGCCAGCAGCGCGAGCTGGTGGACCTCGGTGAGCGTGTTGACCCGGCACTGGAGATCGAGCCGCAGACCGTCCCGGGAGCCATTGTGGCGCCTGCCCCGGTCCTGGCCATCCCGCCGCTGGAAGAAGAGCACACCGACGTCAAGCAGAAGCGCGCCCAGATCGAGCAGATCGCCGGTACCGACCCGGACAAGGTCGCCACGTTTATGCGCGGCATGATGGATGAAAGGCAGGCAGTCTGATGACTCTCACCCAGACCCTCACCGGCAACCAGAAGGTTGCCGTCGCGCTCATGCAGATGACCAAGGAGTCCGCGTCGGCCGTCATGCAGCGGTTCACCGACAAGGAAACCGAGATGATCACCGCCGAGATCGTCCGGATCCGGCGCGTCGACCCGGACGTGGCAGACGAGGTCATGACCGAGTTCTACGACATGGTCGTGGCCGGGAAGAAGTCACCGATCGGCGGCGCAGACTTCGCCACCAGCCTGCTTGAAGACGCCTTCGGCAGCGAAAGGGCAGCCGGGGTTATGGACAAGCTCGCCACCACCATGGCCGGCAAGTCCTTCGAGTTCCTCGACGACGCCGAGCCGGGACAGATCGTGGCCCTGCTGGACGGGGAACTGCCGCAGACCATCGCCCTGGTCCTGGCCCACCTGAAGCCTAAAAAGTCATCCTCCGTGATGGCCATGATGGCTGACACGGCCCGGACCGACATCGCCCAGGCGATCGCCGTCATGGGATCGGCCACCCCGGAAGCCATCACCATCTCCGCCGACATCCTCAAGGCGCGCACCGGTGGCGGCACCGGAGGCCGTGAGCAGGCAGAAGTGGTCGGCGGGGTCCAGCCGCTGGTGGAAATCATCAACCGGGCCGACGCCGCCATGGAACGGGCCCTGATGGACGCCCTGGAAGAACGTGACCCGGAGCTGGCCGAAGAAATCCGCTCCCGCATGCTCACCTTCGCCGACCTGGTCAAGCTCGAAGCCCGCGCCGTCCAGCTGGTGCTGCGCGGCGTGGATGCCTCTGTCCTGGCACTGGCCATGAAGGGCGCCAAGTCGGAGGTCGTTGAGGTCGTCCGCGCGAACGTCTCCGAACGCAACCGCGAGATCCTCGAATCCGAGATCCAGGCCCTCGGCGCCGTCCGTACCTCCGCCGTCGAGGAGGCCCGCGCCGAGATCGTCCGCCAGATCCGCGAAATGGAAGCACAGGGCCACATCGAGGTCCGCAGGAATGATGACGATGACGCCGTTATCAACTGAGCCCTCCTACAAGGCCGTCACCTTCCCGTCGCTGAACACCGGCGGGAAGGACAAGGCGGACGCCGCCGCCTACGCCGCCGGGCACACTGCCGGCTACACGGCAGGTCTTCGCAAGGCGTCCGCAGAAGCCGAGACCCGCCGGGTGCAGATGGAGGCAGAACACGCCGCCGTCCTGCGGCAGGCCAGCGTCCGCACCGACCGTGCCCTCGACCAGCTGGCCGCCGCCGTGCAGGCCCTGCACAAGGCCGCCCTGCCGTCAGCCCTGGAGGCCCAGGACATTCTGCTCAGCAGTGCCCTGGAGCTGGCAGAGAACATCATCGGTGTCGAACTGGGCGACGGTGAGTTCTCGGCCCGGGCGGCACTCAGCCGCGCCCTCGCCGGCGCCCCCGCCACCGGGACCGTGACGGTACGGATGAACCCCTCCGATCTGTCGGTGCTCCCGGACACCGCCCGGGCCGGGGTGACCTTCACCGCCGATCCCTCCGTCGAACGCGGGGACGCCTTCGCCGACTACGAGCACGGGTACGTCGATGCCACCGTCACCGACGCCCTGGCACGGACCCGGCAGGCCCTGTTCGGGGTGGTGCGCTGATGGCTGCCGTCCTCACCCGCCCGCATCCGGAACTGTTCGCCGCCGCCCTGTCCGCAGGACGCCCGGAACGGGTTGGTTCCGTCTCCTCCGTGGTGGGTCTCGCCGCGGAGCTTGCCGGGCTGGAGGTCTCGATCGGGGACCTGGTCACGCTCGGTGCCGCCCCCGGGATCGACGCCGAAGTGGTGGCAAGCACCCGGACAGGCGCCCGCTGCATGCCCCTGGGGCCCATGAACGGCATCTCCGCCGGAGCCCAGGTCCGCACTAAAGGCACGCCCGTCCAGGTGCCCACCGGGCGGGGCCTCTTCGGCCGGGTGCTCGATGGACTCGGACGCCCCATTGACGGCAAGGGCCCGCTGGTAAGCGACGGGTTCGTCCCGGTGCACAACGAAACGCCCTCGGCGATGCACCGGACCCGGATCGACACCCCGCTGCACACCGGCGTCAGGGTCCTGGACACCCTCACCACCCTCGGGCGGGGCCAGCGCATGGGCCTGTTCGCCGGCTCCGGTGTCGGCAAGTCCTCCCTGCTGTCGATGATCGCCCGCGGCACCGACGCGGAAGTCTCCGTGATCGCCCTAGTGGGGGAGCGGGGCCGTGAGGTCCGCGAGTTCCTCGAAGACGACCTCGGCCCCGAAGGTCTGGCCCGGTCCATCGTCGTGGTCGCCACCTCCGACGAACCGGCCATGATGCGCATGCGCGCCGCCTTCACCGCCACCCGCATCGCCGAATCGTTCCGGGAACGCGGGCAGGACGTGGTGCTGATGATGGACTCCCTGACCCGTGTGGCCATGGCCCAGCGCGAGATCGGACTGTCCGTGGGCGAGCCGCCCGCAACCCGCGGCTACCCGCCGTCCACCTTCGCCGTCCTGGCCCAGCTTCTGGAACGGGCCGGAACCGCGGAGACAGGGTCGGTCACCGGGCTGTACACCGTCCTGGTTGACGGGGATGACCACAACGAGCCCATCGCAGACGCCGCCCGGTCCATCCTGGACGGGCACGTGGTCCTGGACCGCAAGCTTGCCGTCACCGGGCACTTCCCCTCCGTGGACGCCCTGGGGTCCATCTCCCGTGTCGCCTCCAAGGTCAACCCGCGGGAACGCAGCGATGCCGCCGCTGCCTTGCGCAGGGTCCTCTCCGCGCGCCGGTCAGCCCAGGACCTGATCGACGTCGGCGCCTACCAGCGGGGCACCAACCCCCTGGTGGATGCCGCCATGGACCACGAGGCGTCCATCAACGCGTTCCTTCAGCAGCGGATGGATGACCGTTCCTCGGAAATCGACGCATGGAACATGTTGAACCAGTTGACCATGATGCTCGGAGCACACCCATGACCCGCACCTTCTCCCTCGCCGGCCTGCTGCGGCTGCGCGGCATCGAACAGGACCAGGCAGCGTCAAACCTGTCGAGGGCTAATGCCCGGTCCCAGGCGATCCACGCCCGCAAATCAGCGGCGCGGCTGGAGCTGCAGGACAGCCCCAGCGACGTCTCCAGCGCCAAAGCCCTGCACATGGCCGCCATCGCCCGGGCATCCTCCCGCAGCATGCTCAACGACCTGCTCGCCCTGGAAGCCATCCAGAACGAAGAGACCGCAGCGGCGCAGGCAGCCTTCACCGAAGCCCGGACCCGCACCGCAGGCCTGGAAAAACTCGAAACCAAGCACAACGCCCGGGTGGCCGCCGCCGACCTTTCGGCCGAGCAGACCGCCCTGGATGAAATCTCCGCCGGTGCCCGACACCGCCTGAACGAAGCAGCAGCAGCCCTATGACGATGACCGACGCCATCAGCCAGATCAACCAGATCCAGGCCACCATCACCCAGCTTTCCACCGGACGCCCGCCCGCGCCTGCCGCCGCAGCACCCAGCGCAGCGAACTCCACCGCGTTCGCCCAGGCCCTCACCGCCGCCGCCACCACCCCGGCCAACGGCGCAGCCGCCGCAACAGCCCCGGCAGCGCCGGCCACTGCCGTCCCCGGAACGGCAACCGGTGACGCCGTCGTGGCGGGCGCCAAAAAGTACCTCGGTGTTCCCTACGTCTGGGGCGGCACCAACCCCGCCACCGGGCTGGACTGCTCCGGGCTCGTCCAGCGGGTCTACAAAGACCTCGGCATCGACCTGCCCCGGGTCGCCATTGACCAGGGCAACGCCGGCACCACCGTGCCGAACCTCGCATCAGCCAAACCCGGTGACCTGCTGGTCATGAACAACGGCGGACACATCGGCATCTTCATGGGCAACAACCAGTACATCCATGCCCCACAGCCCGGTGACAAGGTCCGGATCGACGACATCCCCGCCGGCTTCCAGTTCGATAAGATCACCCGCATCATCCCGGACGCCCCGGCAGCGGCTGCCCCCGCCGCGCCCGGCATGACGGATCTGCTGTCATCCCTCCAGGCCTCCCTGCTCACGGGAGCGGCCGCATGACAGCTGTCACCCTGGCCGCACCCGCTCTGAGCACCTCTACGGCCCCAGCCTCCGGCAAGGCCGCAACCGACGCCGGAGCAGGGTTTGCCGACGCACTCCTGGCCCTTCTGGCCGTGGACACCCAGGCGGGACCCGGCCAGCAGCAGCCCGGCACCGACGGAGAGGCCGCCGCTCCCGGCGACGAACAGCCGTCCGTACTGACGGAAGCCCCTGCCGCCCTGCCGCAGTTCACCCTCCCGGCAGTCGCTGCCCCGCAGGCCCAGACCGCCGCCGCAGCTCCTGCCGCAGCCGTTCCGGCCCCGGTACTGCCCGCGCCCCGCCCGGACGTACTGACAGCCGCCCAGCAGCCGGCGCCAGCCGCCATAGCGCAGGACCAGCCAGTGGCTGCCGTCTTGTCCGGCGTGGTGCCCACAGCCCCGACGGCACAGGCGTCAGATCCCGCCCAGCCCGCAGCAGCAAAGGACGAGCAGGACCATGCAGGCGGACACGCCTCCACTCCCGCCACCCCGGCCCAGTACGCTCCTGTGCAGCACGGGACGCCGGCTGCCCCAGCCGCACCGGGCCAAGGAATCCCTTTCACCGCCCTCGGACCCGGTGCCGCCGCAACCCCGGCCGTCCCGGCCGCTCCGCTGGTCGCCACTCCTGCCCTGGCAGCACCCGCAGCTCCGTCACCCGGCACGCATCCCGCCGCTTCTCCTGATACTCCAGTCGCACCCGCAGCGGACGGCGCAACGGCCTTCGAACAGGCGGCGGCCACCGCTGCTCCGTCCCGGCCTGCCCAAGTGCCGTCAGCTGCGCCCGCAACCACGGATCTTCCGGTTCCCCGGGGATACACCGCCCAGCTGGCACGGCCGCTGTTCACGATCGCAGCCGCCGGCCCCGGCCAGCACACCATTACGGTCGAGGTGAACCCGCAGAACCTCGGCCCGGTGACCGTCCAGGCCCACTCCGGCGCCGACGGCATCAGGATCGAAATGTTCGCCGCCACCTCCGATGGCCGGGACGCGCTGCGCCAGGCGCTGCCCGAGCTCAAGAAGGACCTTGCCGGGGCCGGGATCAACGCCAGCCTCGACCTCTCCTCCAGCGGACAGGGCACCCCGCAGGGCGGCCAGGACCGGGAATCTTTCACCCGCCGGGTCCAGACGTCTAACCAGACCCCTGCCGGTGGCCGACTTCTTGAAGTGAAGGCCCAGAACACCCCGACGCGTCCGGGACTGTACGGCCCCGAGACGACACTCGACGTGCTGGCCTGAAAGGACCCCATGCCCATCACCGCCGTAACCCCCGCCGCAGCCGCGGGAGGGATCAATGCTGCTGCTCCGACCCGTGCGCCGAAGCAGTCCATGGACGGGGAGATGTTCATGCAGCTGATGATCATCCAGCTCAAGAACCAGGACCCGTCCGCGCCCATGGACACCAACGCCATGATGGCCCAGACCAATCAGCTCGCCCAGATGGAGAAGCTCACCGAAATGGCCGGGACCTCCAGCCAGGACTTCTCGCTGCAGATGCGCTCGGCCGCTGCCGCCCTCATCGGCAAATCGGTCACCTACACCGGACCTGACGGAGCTGAGGTCACCGGCACTGCCACCTCCGTTTCCTACTCAGGTTCCGTTCCGCAGGTAACCGTCAACGGCCGCACCGTCGCCTTGGACGCCGTCGCCGGCGTCGCTGCCTAACCCACCCCACCGAAAGGCTCCGCCCATGCTTCGCTCCCTGTACTCCGGTATTTCCGGCCTCCGCTCCCACCAGACCATGCTTGACGTCACCGGCAACAACATCGCCAACGTCAACACCGCCGGGTTCAAGTCCTCCTCCGTCCAGTTCGAGGACACCCTCTCCCAGCTGACCAAGGGAGCCAGCGCGCCGGGCGGCGCCGCAGGCGGCAGCAACCCCGCCCAGGTCGGCCTCGGCGTGCAGGTCGCTGGCATCTCCACGAACTTCAACCAGGGCTCCGCGCAGGCGACCGGCAAGTCCACCGACATGATGATCGCCGGTGACGGGTTCTTCGCCGTCAACGCCGGCGGTGAGCAGCTCTACACCCGCGAGGGCTCCTTCAGCCTGGACGCGTCCGGCCGCCTGGTCACGCCGAGCGGTGCCACCCTGCAGGGCTGGTCGGCGGCCAATGGTGTCGTCAACGCAGGAGGCGCGACCGGGGACATCACCGTCTCTTCAACGGCACTGGCGCCGGCGCGGGCCACCACCACGGCGACCGTTTCGGGCAACCTCCCGGGTGAGAGCGCGGCAGGGGCGACCCTGAACCGCCAGATCAGCGTCTACGACGCCACCGGCAACGCAGCCCCGCTGAACCTGGCGTTCACCCGCAACGCCGGCGGCGGCTGGGACGTCAGCGGCACCGACGCGGCAGGCAACACCGGAACGGCCACCCTGGCCTTCAACAACGGCACCCTCGCCGGCCCCGCCGCCCTGAACGTCGGCGGCGTCAACGTGGACCTGTCCAGGGTCACCGGTTACACCGGCATGACTTCGGTGACCATCGACGGCCAGGACGGAACCGCTGCAGGCACCCTCGAATCGTTCTCCATCGGCAGCGACGGCACCATCATGGGCTCGTTCAGCAACGGCACGAAGCAGCCGGTCGGCCAGGTTGCCCTGGCCAAGTTCACCAACCCCGGCGGCCTGGAAAAGGCCGGCAACTCCGGGTACCGGGTCTCTGCCAACTCCGGCGACGCAGTCCTCGGTGCTGCCGGGGCGGCCGGCTTCGGAGACATCAGCTCCGGCTCCCTGGAAATGTCGAACGTGGACCTGTCCCAGGAGTTCACCAACCTAATCGTCGCCCAGCGCGGCTTCCAGGCCAACGCCCGCATCATCACCACCTCGGACCAGGTCCTGCAGGAACTGGTGGACCTGAAGCGCTAGAACCACTAAGCCAGCCGGGAGGCCCTGGACAGAACTTGTCCGGGGCCTCCTTCATCGTCAATGGCGGGATCAGTCCCAGATAGCGACAATTTCCTCGCCATTGGAAGCTACGTGTTTGCCGGCGTGGCCGTCATCGAGGACACAGAACGCAATGAAAGCCCCACTGTCATCGGCGTGGGTGCTGCTGCAATCACCGACATGGTCCTCGTCCAGCGGAAGGCCTCACCGGCCGAGATCGGGTCACCAGGCTGAGCCAGGACTTCCCTGTCCGGCCAGAACAGCAGTGTGTAGGCGGTCGGAACACTGGCCACGTTGTGCCCTCCGCCTGTGGTTCGATACACGCCGCCGGAGACTCGCAACGGCAATTCTGATTCTTCGAGGGTCTTTTGCTGGCTATGAAGCGGTCCGCCGAAGAAAACGTAGGTAGTCTGCATCTCAGGAGACTCCATGCCACTCACGCTGACAATGAGCCTCTCCACCGCCTGCGGGCGTTCGATAACGATGAGTTTTTGAAGTTGGGGGACATGAAGCTCTACATCCCTGCCGTACTGGCAGCAACACTCTTAGCCGCTCTAACCGCCTGCGGGTCCGGAGGGTCTGCCGATTCACCGACATCCGGCGCCTCGGAAGCCACCAGCGCAACACCGACTGCCAAGCCGCCGAAGGTTGTTCCCGACGTTGCCGGCAAACCCTACCCGGACGCAAGCAAAGCGCTCACCAGCATGGGCTTTCGCACGACCGTTCCCATCGGTCCGGACGGGAAGAAATGGGTCACCCTGAATCCAGGAAATGATGTCCTGGCTGTCTCTTCGGATCCCGGCGCGGGGGTTTCCACCACGGAGGAATCCGCACGTATCAACGTGAACCGCAGCGAAGAGGACCAGCGTTCAATGAACATTGCAGCCAATGAGGCCGCCATGCTGAAATCCCGGTACACATACAAGTGCGGCAGCTACGACGCCAGCGCGCCGACGCTCCGCTCCCACCAGGAGGTATGGACCAGCAAGTATTACGCCGGGTCCGCCACCTGCTCGGTGGAAATCGACCGTAAGCATCCCTCCACCAAGCAGCCGCTTTTCGCCTCCGAGCAGGCGCTGATCGACCTCATCGCCTCCAAGGGCGGCGATGTGAGCCTGCCGACCGCCACCGTCGGCAAGATCATGCTGATGTGCGCGAAAATCTCACCTGATTTCCCCGACCAGTTCGTGGCCAGGATGGATTGGCGCAGGGCGGACATTGAGGGTGCGCTGTCAGTCTGTCCTGACGCACCGCATGCGGGTGTGCTGCGGGAGGCACTGACCGCTGTGAAGGTGTTCGACGGGACCAAGGTCGTCGGTAAGGACATGGAACCAGGCACCTACCGGACAAAGCCCGGGGTCAAGGATTGCTACTGGTCCAGGAACACAGGCGGCGGCGGCACCATCGCCAACGACTTCGTTGGCTTCGCGCCCGACGGCGTCACGGTGACCGTGTACCCGGGAGAAGGGTTCGAGTCACAGCGCTGCGGCACCTGGACGAAGATCGGATAGAAACCACAGCTCACCAAGGCCCCGGATTCCCCGCCACGGCGGACCGGGGCCTTTTGCGTGCCCGGGCCGGGCTGCTAACGCCTCCTGCCCGGGCGACGACGGTTATTGAGACGGGTATTTCCGCCCGCGATGACCAAGGATGAACCCGAATGATCGATGTGACCCGGTTGGACCGCAGAGCCGTCTCGCCCACCTACTCGATCAACCCGGACCTCATTGAGCGCATCGACGAGAACCCCGATACGACCCTCCACATGGCCGACGGCGCCACCCACATCGTCGCCGAGTCCAGAGCCGAGATTAACGACCGGATCGCCCGATACCGGGCCTATGTCATTTCCCTCGCGCGCGAGATGTACGCCGCACCCACCCCCGGCGCCCCGGCGCTCTCGGTTGTCCGCCCCGCCGATGACCGCCGCGGCGCGCCCGGCCACACGAACTCCAGAAAGTAACCACCATGGATCCAGCAACAATCATCGGTATCCTGCTCGCCTTCGGAGCCGTCTACGCCATGGTCAACATGGAGGGCGCCTCTGTCAGTAGCCTGCTGCTGCCGGCACCGATGATCCTCGTCTTCGGAGCGACACTGGCCGTAGGCCTGGCCGGTTCGACGCTCAAAGACACACTCCACGCCTTCAAATCGGTGCCGGCGGCCATCAAAGGCAAGTCGGCGAACCCGATGGACACCGTTGAAGAGCTCGTCTCCCTGGCCGAAAAGGCCCGCAGCGAGGGGCTCCTGTCCCTCGAAGGCGAAGCACAGGACAGCAAGGACTCGTTCACACGGCTGGCACTGCAAAACATTGCCGACGGCACCGACGGTGAAGACCTCCGCGTGATGCTCGAAGACGAAATCCACGCCAAGAAGGTCTCCGACCACACCGCCAGCAAGTTCTTCAAGACCCTCGGCGGCTACGCCCCCACCATCGGCATTGTCGGCACCGTCGTGTCCCTGACACACGTCCTGGAAAACCTTTCCGAGCCTGCCGAACTGGGACACATGATCGCCGCCGCCTTCGTGGCCACCCTCTGGGGCCTGCTGTCGGCGAACTTCATGTGGCTGCCGATCGGTGACCGCATCGCCAAGATTTCCGACCTGGAGCAGGACCGGATGAACCTGGTCATGGAAGGCCTGCTGGCCATCCAGGCCGGCTCGCAGCCCCTGCTGCTCCGGGAGCGCCTCAAGTCCATGGTCCCGCCGCACAAGCTCAAGGAGGGCAAGGGCGGCTCGGCCTCCGGCAAAGGCTCCAGCAAGGGCTCCGGCAAGTCTGAGCCGAAGCTGAAGGCGGCAGCATGAGCCGGGGCCGCAGGCGCGGCCGCGGCGGCGGAGGAATGGAGGAGCACCACGTCGACGAACGGTGGATGGCCTCCTACATGGACATGGTCACCGTGCTGATGTGTCTCTTTATCGTTCTGTTCGCCATGTCCTCCGTGGACCAAAACAAGTACGAGCAGCTCAAGAACTCACTGGCGACAGGCTTCGGGGTGGTCGAGGCCGGCAACGTCGATACCGCGACGGGAGTCGTCGTGCCGCCGGAGCAGGTAGGCATGGAAGCCGAGGGTTTCACCGACCTGCAGCTGGCCGAACAGGCCGTTGACAAGCTGACCGCCCTGAAAGAGCAGATGAACGCCAACCTGGAGGCCCAGGGCCTGGGCGGCACGGTGTCATTCGTGATCGACCAGCGCGGCCTGACCGCGAAACTGGTCGGTTCCCAGTCCTACTTCCTCCCCGACAGCCCGGTCTTGCAGGATCAGACCATCCGGATCCTGCAAACCATCGCACCCGTGATCGCCCCCATTCAGGAGGAGATCAGCGTGGAGGGCCACTGCGCCGACGCCTACACCGGGTACTCGTCGACCTGGGAGCTGTCCAGCGCACGGGCCACCGCAGTACTGCGGCGCCTGGTGGAGCCCGGGGGAGTGGCGCCGGAGCGCATCATGGCTGTCGGCTTCGGATCGGCCCGCTCGGTCAATGACAACCTCACCGAGGCGGACATGCAGGAAAACCGGCGCGTGGACGTCGTGGTCCTTTCCGACCAGCCCGAGCAGATCCGGGCACTGATCCCGCAGGTCCTCTCGGCCCGGGTGTAATCCGGACGTCTCCGGACTAACCGGTGAGGGATCTTGCCCGCACCGTACACATGGGGTTTATGACCCCTGCCCAACGTACTGCCCCCTGGAATGAAAGTGCCTGATGCCGGTAATTATTGACGAAAAACGGGCGCCTCAGGTGGAGCCCTACGACTTCAGCAGGCCGTCCACACTGGCGCGTGAACATTCCCGCGTGCTGGAGATGGCGTTCGAAACCTTTGCCCGGCAGTGGGGCACCCAGCTCACCGCCAAAGTCCGGGTGAAAACCGGGATCACGTCCGAATCGGTCCTCATCAAGACCTACGCGGAGTACACCGCGGCGCTGCCGGCCACCACCGCGATGGTCCTGTGTGCCCTGGAAGACTCCGAAGCCCGCGCCGTTCTGCAGTTCCCGATCCCCGCGGCTCTGAGCTGGGTCTCCCACATGATGGGCGGCCACGGCGGGCAGCCGACACCCGACCGGCCCTTCACCCTTATCGAGCAGGGGCTCGTGAAGCACCTGATGGAAGACGCTCTCGCGGACCTGCCGTACTCCTTCGGGACACTGCTGGCAGGGCCCGTGACCCTGGAATCCATCCAGTACAACTCCCAGTTCGCCCAGGCAGCAGCGCCCGCGTCCCTGATGGTCGTCGCAGAGCTGACCCTCCAGATCGGCGACCTGAACGTCCCGGCGTCAATGGCATTCCCCGCCGAGTCACTGCTCCCGCAGATGGGTGCCGCGATGCAGGCCGGAAGCCCCGAGAACGTCAAGGACCTCATCCGTGAACAGCTCATGGACACCCCGGTGACCGTGACGATGCAGCTGGAAACCGCCCAGGTCCGCCCGGCCGACGTCCTCAACCTCGCTGTCGGCGACGTGATCCCACTGCCGCACCCTAAGCACCGCCCCTTCAACATCACCGTGGACGGCACCCGCCTCGCCACAGCCAGCGGCGCCACCAACGGCTCCCGCCTGGCCGCCCACATCGTCACCACCGAGGAGAAGACCCGATGACCGCCACCCTGAACGCTTCCGCCGTTT